>JBGPGM010000447.1:0-2840 GCA_041483855.1 Phycisphaerae bacterium
CGCCCGCCCCGGGCCGTTAGGGCGGCGCCAGCCAGCGCGTCCCGCGCCACAGGCGCAGCCCCCGCGTGAGCACGACGCTGCCGACCAGGGCGACCACCCAGGCAACCAGGTCCAGCCACCACGACGGCTCGAAGTTCAGGCGCGTGCCGACCGAGTGCGTGCCCTCGACGAAGAGCACGTGGGCCAGATAGATCCCGAAGGAGTACTGGCCCAGCTTCGACACGGCGCCGACCGCACCGTTGCGCCACGGGCCGAACGCGAAGAGCACGAGTCCGAGCCCGGACAGGTTCTGCAGCAGTGAGACGCACCAGCCCAGCGTGGCGACGACGATACAGCCGGCGGCCAGGATCGGCGCGGCGACCGCGACGACCAGCGGGACAGGCTTGAACAGCGGGCGGCTCCCCAAGAACAGGCCCAGCGCGTAGCCCCACAGGAAACTGGGTACACGCAGCCACGACCGCTCCATCAGGTACTCGGCGTGTTGGAGGTGCTGCAACGCCTCGGGGCGGGGGGTCAGGGCGATGGCGAGCCCGCCCGCGGCCGCAAGTATCCCGACGCCGATCTCCGCCCGGCGGTTGCCGATGACCGGCCGCCCGACCGCGAGCCCGACCAGCGTGCAGATGAGGAGAAACGGCAGGAACCACAGCTGGTATTCGGGGCCCTGGAGCGCGGAGTCCAACAGGAAGCCCGAAGTGAGTTCCAGTGGCGGCCGGCCGGTCAGCACGAGGCGCTTGGCGTCGTTGGCGAGGATGTAGATCACCGTCCACGCCAGGAATGGCGGGTACAGCCGCATGAAACGCTGGCCGGCGTAGGGCAGCACCGATTGCTCGCGGCGCTCGCGCAGGTGGCGCACCAGCAGGAGCGCGGCGATCACGTTGAAGAACGGGACGGCGAACCGCCCGAGTTCCATCGTGGGCTGGAGCGCATCGGACCGGACGGCATGGATCCAGACCGTGCCCAGCGCGGCGATGGCTCGCCCGGCGTCGATGCCGATCAGGCGGGGCTTGCCGGGGGTAATCGGACCGTCCGCGCGCATCTGCTCCATCCCGCGGCTACAGCCGGGACCCCACGCCGCTTGTTCAGCCCGTTCCTATCGGCACGCCCCCGGCGTGGGGCCAGCACGCCGCCCATGAACACGCGCCGTTGCGCCGTCGCGCATGGCACCAAGGATGACCCGGGTTCGCGCCGCGGCAAGTCGGGGCCGGCGCGATCCGGTCCTTGGTGTGGGCCTGATCCGTTCGCGCCGCCCGCCGCCGGCAAGACGCCCGCGGGGCGGACCGTATGGTCCGAAGCGCAGGCGCGCCAGTCAAGACGAGTATCCGCGGCGCCGCGCGTGCGGGTTTGATCTGGTGGGGGTTTATCCCAGCCGCGAGCGCGAGTGCGCGAACGTCAATGACGAGCCCTGCCTGGAGTGCGGTCGCGACCTGCCGCCGACGCCGGCGGGCTCACCTTTTCCGCGCCCACGCCTTGCCTCCCTTGCGCGTGCCGCACAGGCACACGCGCAGGCCCAGGGCGTTGCACATCGCGCCCTTGGCCAGGGCAGCACGGTCGGCATCCTCGGCGGTGAGGGCGTACGCGACCTGGATGTGGTTGGCCTTGTGCCGAGCCATCATCTGGTCGCGGGTCACGCCGTAGGTGACGGCGTGCATGATGGGCCACTGCGGGGTCGTGCTGTTCCAGCGGCGCTCGGTCTCTTCCATAGGCAGTTCGACGACTCCCGCCCGGCCGATGTCGATGTTCAGCCGGTCGTCCTCAACGAAGACGCGCGACCAGACGATCTCGCCGGGCTTGCTCACCCCCTTGATGGTGCTGCCCCCCAGGCGGAAGTACATCGGGGGCTGGCGCTCGCCGACGGCCCCCGCCCAGCCGCCGATCAGGTGCGTCGGCGGCACTGCCCCGCTGATCTCGAAGACCCACACGTACTCCCCTGTTGTGCCGGACCGG
This sequence comes from Phycisphaerae bacterium, assembly GCA_041483855.1. Lineage (GTDB taxonomy): Bacteria > Planctomycetota > Phycisphaerae > Phycisphaerales > UBA1924 > JBGPGM01. The sequence goes on from JBGPGM010000447.1 coordinate 1,945, forward strand.
TCGATGTCGCCCCAGCGTAGGTCGTGCAGCGTGTTCTCGACGGGCTGACCCAGCGCCCGGTGCAGCCGGTAGGTAATCAGCCCGTCCAGTCCGGCGCACTCGTCGACCTCGTTGAAGTGCGGCAAGGGCTCGCCGGGCCGGATCGGCCGGCCGGTGACCAGGGAGCGCACCGGCGGGCGCACCGAGTCGTTGAGCGTCCCCTCGGCCAGGTCCGACGCGGGCAGGCAGTCCTTCAGCCCCTGCTGGTACTGGATGCCGATCGTGTCGCAGCCGAACTCCTCGGCGATCCGCACCGCGGCGATGTACATCTTGCACTGGAGGAGGACCTGGTTCTCCGTCAGTTCCGTCTCCTCATTGCGCCCGAAGTTGAACTGCATCCCGTTCTTGAGGTACCAGTGGAAGACCTCGCGGGCCTCGGCGTCGGGGACCTGAGTGGCGGCGTGGTGGAGCGCGGACTGGCTCAGGCGTTCCTTGTACACGCCGGTGGGGTTGAGCAGGTGGTCGGGGACGATGGCGTTGAACATCCCCATGCACCCCTCGTCGAAGACTCCCATGATGGCCTTGTCGCGCATCAGTTGCTCGGCCTGGGACTCGCCGACGAGCCGCTCGCCAGCAGGGACGCCGACCTTGGCGAAGGGAACGACGTGCGTGAGAGGATGCTTGACGGCCTTGGTCTTGAGCCACTGGGCCAGCAGGGTGCGGAACGACTCGGCGGCGAAGTCCTCGCTCCAGAGGGTGGAGTAGGTCACGCCGGCCTTGGTCAGCGAGCCGTTGAGGTTGAGCATGCCGACCAAGCCGGGCCACTGGCCGGACCAGTTGGCGACGGTCAGGATCGGCCCCTTGTGGCTCATCAGGCCGGGCAGCAGGTGGTGCGAATACTGCCAAACCGCCTCGGC
>JBGPGM010000448.1:0-2840 GCA_041483855.1 Phycisphaerae bacterium
GCCCGCGACTGGCTGGCGCGTGCCGCGCCCCCGGGAAAGCCCGGCCTCTACCCCTACCAGCCCGGTATGCCCGTCACGCCGACCATGACCGCCGAGGCGCTCTTCGCCCAGCAGCTCCTCGGCCAGCCGCACGACGACCCGGCCACCGGCGCGGCCGTGGACTACGTGCTGGCCCATCCGCCCGATTGGAAGGCCCAGCCCAGCACCTACTACTGGTACTACGGCACGCTGGCCCTCTTCCAGCACCGCGGCCCGGCGTGGGACCGCTGGAACGGGGCGCTCAAGCGGCAGTTGCTGGCCCACCAGCGTGCCGACGGCGCGCCCGCCGGCAGTTGGGACCCGGCCGACAAATACTCCAAGATTGGCGGGCGCGTCTACCAGACCGCCATCTGCACGCTGAGCCTGGAGGTCTACTACCGGTACCTGCCGATGTACGCGACGGAGCAGCCGTAGGGCTGGAGCGCGGACGCGATCCTCACGGGCACGCGGCGAAGAACGCGGTCAGGAAGTCGAAGAAGTCCTGGCTGGTGGTGACGCCGTCCTGATTGAAGTCGGCGTTGCCGGCGAAGTAGGCCGTGAGGAAGTCGAAGAAGTCCTGCGAGTCCACGCTGCCGCTGTGGTTCCAATCCGCGGGGCAGGGCGGGCCATTGGGAATGGGGATCATCGCCGCATCAACGGTCGCCGGCGTGCCGGGGCGGAAGAGCCCGATGGTCGCCGCGCCCGTCCGCGGCGGGAAGTTGGCGTCGAAGCGGAAGGTGTAGAGCGTTCCCCAGCGGACGGCGTTGGCGTTCTGGTTCGTCGCGTAGGAGTCGGTGGAGAAGACGAGGGCGCCGCCGGCGACGGCGCTGGCCCACGCGGCGTTGCTGTACGGCTCGCCGGAGTGCGAGAACGGGGCCGAGAAGCCCGTGTTGGTGATCGTCACGCCGCTGCGCAACGGGATGCTGAACGTGCCGCCGGAGCGGTGGGCGTTGAGGTTCTCGACCGCGTACTCGTAGTGCCATGTGCCGTTGCCGTTGTCGGTCGCCTTGGCGCCGACCCAGAAGCGGGCGGTGATGCCGCCGTCGTTGTAGTCGGCCGCGACGACGGTCACGCCCGGGTCGGTGTCCTTCCAGGCCTGCACGGCGGGGACGGAGCGGTGCGTGCTTCCGACGAAGGTGGGGATGGCGGTCTGGCTGGAGATGGCGATCTGGCGGTACGAGGAGTTGTTCAGGCCGTTGAGGCCGCCGTTGCCGGCGGCGTCATCGGCGGTGACGTACTGGGCGTTCACGAAGTAGAGCGCGCCGGCGTTATTAGCGGGGGTGACGTCGGCGGTGTTGACCTGCAGGCGCCGAGCGATGACGCCGTTATATGGCGGCGCGGTGAAGGGGTAGGGGTAGACGCCGGTGGTGACGTTGACCTGGGATCGCGGCCCGAGGATGCCCTGGCTGCCGTTGAGCCCCGCGCCGTACGCATCGGAGCAGCCGACACCGAGCTGGGCGCCGCCCATCGGGGGCTGGATGCAGGTTCCGCAGCCGCCGCCGTTGGTGGAGGCGAAGGCGTGCTTGAGCCACGACTGGCCGATCTGCTCGAAGCGGCCATTCATCAGGCGGTACATGTTCTGGGCGATGACGGGGTGCTGGTTGGTCCCGGAGATCCACAGCACCGGATCGGACCCGGGGTTGCACGCGTTGGTTCCGACTCCGTAGGCGGTGATGGTGCCCAGCGCGCCGAAGTTGGCGACGTCGATCAGGTCGCCGACGATGACGTCCGGGCCGGGCGTGGGCGGCGGCGGCGGTGCGCCCAGGGTGAGCGTGAATGCGCCGCCGTTGGCGCCGGTCCCCGCGACGCGGACGATGTACGGCGTCCCGGCCGTGGCCTGGAAGGTCACCTGCGCGCGGGTGCCGCAGAAATCGTTGTTGCAGTCGATCTGGTTGGCCGCGCTCGCCGGGCAGCCGGTGTGGACCGAGATGACCGTGTCGTAGCTGGCCGAGACGCAGGTGCTGGCGGCGACGGGCCCGGTGGCGGGGGCGGTGTAGCGGTAGTAGACGTCGGGGCTGCCGGCGCCGGCGCAGGTCGAGGCCCCGTCGCTGGTGGCGGTGGTGGTGGACCCGTTGAACGTGCCGTTGCCGACGGCGGTGGCGCTGGCGCAGTTGTCGTTGGCCGGCGGCGGGGGAGGGATCCCCGGACCGACGGCCAGCTCGAAGTTCCCGACGGACGTGCTGTAGCCGGAGACCCGGATCAGGTACTGCCCGCCCTGGACGGCGTTGAACGTCAGCCTCGAACGCAGGCCGCCGTATGGGCAGGATGGGTCGTCGTCGTCGCAGGCGATCTGGTTCGTGCTCGTGCCCGGGCAGGGGGCCGTGTGCACGGACAGGACCGAGTCGTAGCTGGTGATCGTGCTGCACGTGGTGACGGTGATCGAGCCGCCGGTGGGCGCGGTGTACAGGTACCACACGTCCGCGTTGGAGGCCGAGGCGCCGCAACTGGCCGAGCCGTCGTTGGTCGCGCCGATGGTCGTCCCGGCCACCGTCGTGTTGCCGATCGGGATCGCGTTGGCGCAGTTGTTGTTGGCGGGCTGGGCCGCGGCGGAGGAGGCCAGGGCCAGTGCGGCGAATGCAGCAAGCCGGAGGGGCCGGACGACAGGAGCGGGTGTGGGAGGCATGGCGTGGGTTTCCTGAGGACAGGATGGCGGACGGCGCAAGAGGGAACGCGGCCCCGCGGCCGAAGCCGAAGATCAAGAATAACCCGGCGCCGTCGGCGCGACAATGGGAAAACGGGCAGGTGCTGCCGGTCTCCACGTGCCCGATCCCCCGGACAACCCCTAGCAGCCCGTTGAAGAAGACCGATTTCCAGCCGGCGGC
>JBGPGM010000449.1:0-2831 GCA_041483855.1 Phycisphaerae bacterium
CTGAAGCTGGACAACGTCATCGCCACGCCCCACGCGGCATACTTCTCGTCGCCCGCGGTGGCCCAGGTGCCGCGGCGCTGCGGCGAGGAAGTCGCGCGTGTGCTGACGGGTCAGCGGCCGCTGAACGTGGTGAACCCCGAGGTCTACGCGCCAGGCGCGGCGCGCCGCGGGCGGTGAACATGGGGGGCCCCCCCCCCGCCCCCCCAACCCCCCCCCCCCCCCGGGGGCCCCGGCCGGGGGGGGGGGGGGGGGGGGGGGCCCCGGCCCACGGTCCGCCTCCTTCCCCCCCACCCCGCCCTCCCGCATCGACCTCCCGCTCGGCCCGTATTGCTTCTCTCTTTCTTATATCTCAAACCTGACACCCCACACCTCTCCCCGCGGAGCCCCCCATGTTCGCCACCGACCGCGACCTGCTCGTCCTCGAACCCAACCTCTTCCGCGACGCCGCGTGGCTCGGCCAGCGCCTCCTCGCCGCCACCGGCTCCTCCACCGCCTCCTCGCTCACCATCACCGGCGGCGACTTCATCGGCGCGGGCGTCACCGCGGGCAACGTCCTCCTGCTCGACGGCCTGCCCGTCGAGGTCGTCAGCGTCTCCGGCGCTGCCACCGCCATCGTCTCGCTCCTGCGCCCCGACCCTGACGACCCGCCCATCGCCCCGCAGTCCGTCACGTCCCGCCCCGTCGTCGTCTTCACCTTCCGGCCCCAGATCGTCCTCATCCACAACCAGGTCCTGCGCATGCTCGGCATCGAGCCCGCCGACCCGCCCGCGCCGCCCTTCTTCGGCCGCCCCACCGCCGCCAGCATCACCAACCCCGCCGCCCTCGCCCTCGTCGAGGCCCTGGGCGCGCTCCACCTCGTCTACTCCGCCGCCGCGGCACTCTCCGACCCCGACTCGCCCCTCGCCACCCGCGCCGAAGTGTACCGCCAGCGCTTCAGCGCCCAGCGCCATCGCACCGCCGCCCGCATCGACCTCGACGGCGATGGCCTGCCCGACGCCACCCGCCGCCTCAACATCGTCCAGTTCACCCGCGCCTGACCGCCCCCTCCACCCGATCCCCGAGGCACCTCCCATGCTCCTGCTCAACCCCACCTCCGTCTCGTTCGACGCTGCCGCCTGGCCCGACGCCACCGCCATCGCCATCGACCGCAAGGCCCAGCGTTCCGTCATCCACTGGACCGACTTCGGCCCCTACGCCGTCTTCGCCGATGTCCCCGAGCAGGCCGTCGCCATCACCATCACCCGTCAGGTCCTGCGCGACGACCTCGCCGCTCCCGTCCCCGGCCAGAGCGGAATCCTCGAGTTCTTCACCTCCCCCACCGCCTCCGACGCGGCCCGCAAACGTCTCACCGCCGTCGCCGTCGTCGCCGCGGTCACGCACGACCTCTCCCGCACCAAGGGCGCCCTGCGCACCATCACCCTCATCGCCATCAGCCCCGACGGCGCCGCCGACCCCATCACCATCGAAGATGCCGACTCCGCCCCCGCGCCGTAACCACCGGAGCCGACCGCCATGGCCAGCACCTTCAAGAACCTCGGCCTCTTCAACTCCGGCCCCCACCGCTTCGCCCTCAAGCCCCAGGGCCTGTCCGTCATCCCCGCCTGGCACCTCAACCCGGGCGCACCCGGCACGGCGATCCTGGGGCCGCTCGAACTGGCCGTCGTCGTCACCGGCCGCCTCGTCGCCGCCTCCGAGGCCGCGCTGTGGACCCTGCGCGACGCCATCACCGCCCAACTGACCAACCCGCCGCAGGTCGGCACGCTGATCGACCACCACGGCCGCCAGTGGACCAACATGAGTTTCATCCTCTTCGCCGAGGACGACCGCACCGACCGCGCCCGCGCCGTCTCGATTGCCTACACCGCGACCTTCCTGCGCTTCCTGAACCCCTGACCGCCCATGGAACCCACCCTCGCCGCCACTCTCACCCAGTTCGGCGTCGCCGGCCTCATCGGCTGGATGTGGCTCGCCGAACGCCGCACCGCGGCCGTGCGCGACAAGCAACTCTCCGACGCCCACGACCGCATCCTCGACCAGCGCGCCGCCCTCGACCTGCTCGTCTCCGTCATCGACCACAACACCCGCGCCATGACCGCCCTCGAACACACCCAACTCCGCCTCATCGACCTGCTCACACCCGCCCCGCGCCATCCGGCCCCAGCGGGGCCGCGGAATGTAGCCACGGGTGCAGCGAGCGCAGCGAGCGGAACCCGTGGTTCACGAGTCCTTTGACCTTCCTCGCCCCGGAGGGGCGAAGGAAACGCCGCATGCAATCTGCGCCACGCGCCGGTAACGACCCCCGACCTTCCTACCCTTCACTCACACGCGCTCACCGCAACAGACGCCGCACTGCGCAAACGCGTCAAGGCAGGACCATGCGCACCCGATCCAGATTCCTCCGCCTCATCGCCTGGATCGGCCTCGCGGCGTCCGTGTTCATCCTCGCGGTCTACGCCCTGAGCCTCCGCTGGTCGGTCATCTGGCCGGCTCAAGCGGCCACCTGCGAGGTCAGGTTGCTCCCCGGAGCTCTCCGCGTCCGGTTTCGTGGCGATCTCTACTACTCGATTTCCCCGGATGGCGATGGCTTTCAAAGGTTCTCTCTAACCGGAGGCGGGCCGCCATTCTGGGGTGAATCGTACATCGGCAGCGCTGTGATCCTCCGCGCTCACCGCTCCACCATCTGGGCGTTCCGGTGGGCGCACTCGAACATCCTCCTCCCCCTCTGGATCCCCTTCCTCCTTGTCGCCCTCCCCACCGCCTTCCTCTGGCGGCGCACCCGCCGCGTCCCGCCCGGCCACTGCCACAAGTGCCGCTACGACTTGACCGGCAAC
>JBGPGM010000450.1:0-2829 GCA_041483855.1 Phycisphaerae bacterium
GCTGCCCGGCCCCGCGGCGTCCTCGCCGCCCCCCGCCCCACCCGCGTCCGCCGCCTTCCTGGCTCCCGCTGCGGAGCCCGCCTCCGCCTTGTCCGTCAGGTCCAGTGGAACGCTCGACCGCCCGTGCGCCACGCCCGGCCACGTCCCGCTGGTCAGCACGTCCAGGTATGCCTCGAAGCCGATCGGCCCGTAGCGGCGCACCATCATCAGTCCCCCACCGGGGTTCAGCGGGGCCATCCCCTTGCCCAAATGGGCGGGCACGATCTCGCTTAGCGCCTTGGTGTTCTTGCCCGTCGGCGCCTCGCGCGTCACCGCCACGAACGCCGATTCCGCCCCCAGTTGCGGCAGGTAGAGATACCGGTGCAGCGACGTGCTGTACGCCGGCAGCCCCGCCTTGACCAGCAGCAAGTCCTCCCGGCACAGCCGCCACCGGTCCCCCGTTTTCTTGTCCACCGGGTGCACGGGCTCCCCGGCCGCCACGTCGATCCACGTCGGCGGCGGACGCTCCCGCTCCCACCCCGTCTTGTAGATCACCGGCCGATCGAATCGGTCGAATCCCAGCACCTGCCGCTCCCACCGTTCGTCGATCATCGCGTTGCACAGGTCCTCACGGTGCGCTGCCACGGTGGTGCCCAGCCCGTCCAGGTCCTGCACCCACACCTCGACCCAGTCGTGGACCTGCCCCGCGGCATCGGTCACGCACCCCAGCAACACCCGCGCGTCGATCACGTCGCGCAGCGTCACCAGGTGACCGGCTACCGGGTCCGCCTCCTTCTTGACCAGCACGCACAACAGGATCGGCGCCCCGCGCTGCTCGGCGCTCAGCGGAACGGCCACATACCCCTCGGGCACTCTGCCGGGCACATACTTCAGGTCCGAAGCGGGCATCGAGGCGTCGCCTTCGTAGAAACAACGGCCCGGCGGGGCCACGCGCCCGCACTGCTACTCTCCGGGCGCGACCCAGAGGCCCCGGGCCGGTTCAATCGCCCGTCAGTCTAGTTGGTCGCACGCCTCTGTCAAAGAGGGCCGCGCCACGGCGCTGCGGGCTACGCTCTTGCCTGGACCCTGCCCGACCGATCCCCCAAGGCGCTTCTACCCCCGAACTGTGGACCCAGCACCATGCACCGAATTCTCCACGTCGGCCTCGGCCCCCTGGGTCGGATGATCGTCGCCGACCTCGTTCAGCGCGACGCCGGTCGAATCGTCGCGGCCGTCGATTCCGCCCCCGACCTGGCCGACCGCGCGCTCCGCGACATCGTTCCGTCCATGATCGGCCCCAGCGCGGCCGTGAGGATCGAGGCATCCATCACCGCCGTGCGCAACCTGATGGACGTCGACTGCGCGATGGTCACCACGAGTTCGGACTTGTCCAGGTGTGCGCCGACCCTGCGCCAGTTGCTCACCCGCGGCATCAGCATCGTGAGCACCTGCGAGGAACTCCTCTACCCCTGGCTGCGTCACGACGCTCTGGCCGAGGAACTTCACGCCCTGGCGATCCGGCATGGGGCGCGCCTCCTGGGGACCGGCGTCAACCCTGGTTTCCTCATGGACACACTGCCCGTCTTCGCCACGGCCGTGTGCAAGTCCGTGCGCTCCGTGCATGCGTGGCGTATCCAGGACGCCACCCCGCGCCGGGTCCCCTTCCAACAGAAGATCGGCGCAGGCCTCGACGACGCCCAGTTCGCCCGTAAGGTCGCCGACGGCTCGCTGCGCCACGTCGGCCTGGGCGAGTCTCTCCACTTCATCGCCCGCTACCTGGCCCTGCCCATCGACCGCTGGGAGGAGTCCATCCACCCCGTCAAGGCCGAGCGCGACCTGACATGCGCACTCGGCCCCATCCCCAAGGGGCACGCCGCCGGCGTCCGCCAAGTCGCCAAGGGATGGGGGGGCCACGCCGGCGACCAGCCACTGATCACCCTCGAGTTCCAGGCCGCCATCGGCCAGCCCGACCCCCACGACCGCGTCGTCATCGATGGCCAGCCGCCCCTGGACCTCATCTTTCGTGGCGGCGTCCACGGCGACATCGCTACCTCGGCCATCGCCATCAACGCCATCGCTCCGCTGCTCGCCTCCGCCCCGGGCCTGCACACCATGGCCACCATCCCGCTGATCCGCTTCACCCCCGGCGCTACCGCCCCATCAGCCGCCTCGCCCCGTTGACGACCCGGTCCCATTGGAACGCCGGCCCCGGGTCGGTCTTGTCCTGCTGGAGGTGGTAGTGCCCCAGCAAACCCTGGTACGACGCCAGTTGGTCGTCGGGCAGCTTGCCGCGGACGAGTTGGCCGCCGGCATCTCTCGGGTAATCACACCGGATCCGCGGCAACACGGTGCACAGCGTCGCGGCCAGCCGCGTGAGCGACTGGTATTGCTCCGGTGTGAAGTCGTACTGCTTGAGGAACTGTCCCTGGATCGACCCCTCGACCGCCCGGTTGCCCATCGGACGCGCGACGAAGTTGGGCGTGCGCACGCCCCCATCGCCCATCGACGCCGGCAGGCTTATCCGCATCCGTCCCCGCACGAAGGACGGCTCCTCCTGGTACCACTGGTCCAGGATCTGACTCTTGTCCGGCGGGTACGCCCCGATGCTGGCGATCTCGATCCCTACCGACCGGTCGTTGCTCGTCGTCGCGTGCCAGGCCCGCTCCTTAGCGTCTAAGGTCTGGTAGATCGTTCCGTCCACATCCAGCATGAAGTGCACACTCAGGCCGCGCATGTCGTGCAGGACGCGGAAGCACTGGCGGCTGGTCCCGCACGCGTCGTAGTGGATTACGAACTGGTCTACTTTCTGGCGCAACAGCTCCAGATCCCACCCCCCCCCGCGGACCCCCC
>JBGPGM010000451.1:0-2827 GCA_041483855.1 Phycisphaerae bacterium
GTCAAAAACCCAAAGGCCGCCATAGACCGCCATAGACCGCCAACGTTTTTCTGCATTTCCCCCCGCACCTCAACGCCCACCCATCGACCCCCCGCGCGCGCACAACGCCGCACCTTCTCCGGTCCTGCCCGTCTTCGTCGCGAACCTGCCCCCTCCCCTACCATCCCCCGATGCCCGTCGCACCCAACCCCGACATCCTCGCCGACCACCGTGTCGGCAGGATGGTCATCCTCACCGACGACGAATCCCGCGAAAACGAGGGAGACCTCGTCCTCCCCGCCCAGTTCGTCTCCGCCGATGCCATCAACTTCATGCTCTCCGTCGCCCGCGGCTACCTCTGCCTCTCCCTCACCGAATCCGACTGCGACCGCCTCGACCTCCACCCCCAGGCGCCCGTCAACACCACCAGCCGTGCCACCGCCTTCACCGTCTCCATCGATGGCCATCCACGCCACGGCTTCACCACCGGCGTTGCCGCCAAGGAGCGCGCCAAGACCATCAGGCTCGCCATCGACCCCGCCTCCACACCCGCCGACTTCGTCCGCCCAGGCCACATCAACCCCCTCCGCTCGCGCAACGGCGGCGTCCTTGTCCGCACCGGACAGACCGAAGGCTCCCTCGACCTCTGCCGCCTCGCCGGCCTCTACCCCGCGGCCGCGATCATCGAGGTCATGCGCGACGACGGCGAGATGGCCCGCATCCCCGACCTCGTCGAACTCGGGCGCAAGCACAACCTCAGGATGTGCTCCGTCGCTCAGATCATCGAGCACCGCCTCGCCCGCGAGTCCCTCGTCCGCCGCGTCGAGCCCGTCCGCGGCTGGCCCGTCCGCACCGCGCTCGGCGACTTCACCGCCTACGCCTACGAGAGCGTGGTGGACCCCCTGCCCCACCTGGTCCTCACCCTCGGCGGCATCGGCGCGATCGACGAAGGGGCCGGCCATGACGCCAGCGCCCCACCCCGCGCCCGCCCCATCTCCGAGCCCACCCTCGTCCGCATGCACCGGCGCCACCTGCTGGGCGATGTGTTCGGCGACCTGGCCTCCTCCCCCGAAGGGGCCACCGGCGACACGCTCCGCGCGGCCATGGCCCTCATCCAGCACGCCGGGTGCGGCGCCATCGTCTACCTCCGCACCCAGCCCGCCCCCGACACACCCGACCCCGCCGATCACGAAACGCTCCTCCACTGCTTGCACCGTCCCGAATCGCCGCCCGCCGACGCCCCCCATCTCACCCAACCCAGCGGCCTCAGCGCTGGGGCCGTCCCCACCGCCCAGCGCGACATCGGCATCGGCGGCCAGATCCTGCGCGACCTGGGACTTTCCCGGCTCCGCCTCATCACCAACCACCCGCGGGCACTCCCCGGCCTCGAAGCGTTCGGCATCGAGGTCGTCGAACTGGTCCCCGTTCCCGTGAGTTCCGACGCTCCGACGCTGGCTTGACACATCGCCCCCGGATGGATAACCTTGGCTCAATGTTTGGTGTTTGATCGTACTCCGGCGCCGTGGTACAGTGAGTCCCCGGCTCGCGCCGGTCATCCGCACCAGTCCAACGTTCACCCAAGGGAGTCCACCGATGAAACGCTCGTTCCTGCCATACGCGATCACCAGCACCCTGGCCGTGGCCGTCGCCGCGGCGTCCATGGCGCTGGCGCTCCAGCCCGACAAACCCAAGCCCACGCCCACGGTCCCGGCCAAGCCCTCCGTGCCGGCCAAGCCGCTTCAGCCCCCCAAGACCCCCGACAAGCCCGCCGCACCGTCCCCCGAGGACATGAAGAAGATGCTCGAAGAGATGACCAAGCTCACCCCCGAACACGAGCGCCTCAAGGGCTTTGTCGGCACCTGGACCGCCGAGGTCAAGAACTGGATGAACCCCATGGCCACCGAGCCCTCGCTCTCCAAGGGTGAGATGGTCAACACGCTCATCCACGGCGGCAAGTTCGTCCATCACGAGTACAAGGGCGAGGTCGAGGGCATGCAGTTCACCGGCTCGGGCGACTGGGGCTACGACAAGGACCTCAAGCGCTACGAGGGCACCTGGATGGACAACTTCGACAACATGATCATGTACTCCACCGGCACCTACGACGCCGCGACCAGCACCTACACCTCCACCGCCGAGTTCGAGATGGCCAACCCCGTGGACGGTCAGGTCGCCAAGGTCAAGCAGCGCGAGACCGTCAAGATCGAGGGCCCCGACAAGCACGTCATGCTCATGTACCACCAGATGCCCGGCGCGCCCGAGACCAAGGTGATGGAGATCACCTACACCCGCAAGAAGTGACCGCGATCCGGCCGGTCCAGCCTGCCTGCCCGCCGCCGGTCGCGGCAGATGAATCCCCGACACCGCAAGGAGAATGTCCATGAAGAACGCCCGTGTCCTGTTTCCGCTGGTCGCCGTCGCCGCATGTGCCTTGGCGGCGGGCCAGGCAGCGTCCCTGGCCGTCCAGCCGGACAAGAAGCCCGCTCAGCCGAGCACCCCGTCCAAGCCGACGGCGCCGTCGGCCCCCACCAGGCCCGCGGCGCCGGCCGCGCCCGCCAAGCCGACCGACCCGACCAAGCCCACCGCTCCGCCCGGCCTTGACGAGATGATGAAGAAGTGGGATGCCGCCAACCAGCCGGGCCCGGAGCACCGCATCCTCGACCCGCTCGCCGGCGAGTGGGACTTCAACTTCAAGGCCTTCAACCCGATGGACCCCAAGGCCGAGCCCGAGCAGTCCAAGGGAACGGAGAAGACGACCTGGGTCCTGGGCGGCCGTTTCATCCATACCGAGACCAAGGGCGAGATGATGGGCAAGCCCTTCTCCGGCATCGGCTACACCGGGTTCAAC
>JBGPGM010000452.1:0-2820 GCA_041483855.1 Phycisphaerae bacterium
ACCCCCGCCGCGCCCTCTGCCATCGGCGCCTCGGCCGCGCCGGCCGAGTGCGGCGGGTTCGCGGGGCGCGATCCCCCGACGCTCATCGCCCGCACCGCCGCCAGGCTCGATCGCAGCACAGCGTCCGCCGGCACCGTCACCCCCGTCACGCTCACGTACCCGTCCACCACCCGGCGCCCCTCCTGGTCGTCCCCGCTCGTCAGCCGCTCCCGCTGGCGCGCAAACGCCGCGCCGTACGCCCGCGCCCCCGCCGCGAGCCCCTCGGCGCACGACCCGTTCGCGTTCCCGTTCCCCTCCGCGTCCCCATGCTCCATCGCCCGTACCAACTGTCGCCTCAACTCCGCCAGCTCCTCGCCCAGCCCCGCTCGCGCCGCCATCACCCGCTCCCCCGACCCCCGCAGCAGAACCGGCACCGCCACCGCGAACCGCCTCCGCCCCAGCCGCGCCTCCGCTCGCTGCGCCACCGACGACGCCGCCGACCTCACCACCGCCACCCCGTTCCGCTGAGCGAACCGGTCGATCGCCGCGGCCACCGGGATGCAGATCCCCGGGTCCGGCCCCCCCTTGAGCACGTCCCCCGCCACCGCGTCCAGGTACTCGTCCTGGTCCCCCATCAGCGAGCGGCGCATCAGCGGCCGAAGCCGCGCCAGCTCCGCCTCGTGCTCCACCGACTCGCACATCCCCCGCACCTCGTCGGCCACATCCTCCCCACCGTGGCGCGTCCCCAACACCCCCGCCCGCCACAGCGGGATCGACCACCGCCAGGACTCCATCATCCTCAGGTACCGCGGCGTGCGCTCCACCGCCAGCCCCACGTCCCCCCGCGTGCTGCCCGCGAACGGCGTCGGCAGCAGCGTCACCGCCCGGTCCGCCAGCAGCACCGCCGCCATCGCCGGCGCCTCGCGCGACGTCAGGTGGTACGGGCTTACCGCCAGGATCAAGGACGTTTGGGGCGCCACGGCCGTTCTCTCGCCCCCTTACCTTGAGTATCCCCGCGGATGCGCCCGGAACCAGTCCCACGCCGACGACACGATCTCGTCCATCCCCGCCACCTTCGCCCGCCACCCCAGTTCCCGCTGGATCTTGTCCGGCGTGCCGTACAGCTCCGGCGGGTCACCCGGCCGGCGCGCCCCCTCGGTCACCGTGAACTTCCGCCCCGTCACCCGCCGGCACGACTCGATCACCTCCCGCACCGAGTACCCCCGGCCGATCCCCAGGTTGTACACCCGCTCCTCGCCCGGCTTCAGCGCCCTCATCACTGTCACGTGCGCATCGATCAGGTCCTCGACGTGCACGTAATCCCGGATGCACGTGCCGTCCCGCGTCGCGTAGTCCGTCCCGAAGATCGTCACGCCCTCGCGCTGCCCCAGCGCCGCCTGGAGGATCACCGGGATCAGGTGCGTCTCCGGTTCGTGGTGCTCCCCCAGGAGCCCGGACCGGTCGCACCCGGCCACGTTGAAGTACCGCAGCGCCGCCAGCGCGAACCGCTTGCCCTCGCGCTGCGCCTGGACCGCGTAGTCCCGCAGCATCCGCTCCGCGTGGAGTTTCGACCATCCGTAGGGGTTGATCGGCTCCTGCGGGCACGTCTCGGCGATCGGCACGAACCCAGGCCCGGGCTCGCCGTACGTGGCGCACGTGGACGAGAACACGAACCGCTCCACCCCGGCCGCGTCGCACGCCTCGATCAGAGCCAGCGCTGCCGCGCTGTTGTTGCGGTAATACCGCAGCGGCTGCGTCACGCTCTCGCCCACGTACGCCAGGGCCGCAAAGTGCATCACCGTGGTGATGCCGTGCTCGCGCAGCAGCGACTCGACCAGCGCGCGGTCCCCCACGTCCCCCTCCACGAACCGCAGCCTCGCCCCCCCCGGCCCCTTGGCCAGCAACCCCATCGCCTCGGCGTGCCCCCGGAACAGATTGTCCAGCGACACCACGCCGTGCCCGTCGCGCAGCAGCCGTTGCACCGCGTGCGACCCGATGTACCCCGCCCCGCCTGTCACCAGCACGTCCATGATCTCTCCCGGCCCCCGCCGCCCCTCACAGCACCTTCACCAGCACCACGATCGCCGCCACCAGCACCCCGAACGCCACCGTCAGCACGTTGAAATACCGATCGATGAACACCCGCACCGGCGGCCCGAAGAACCACAGCAGCGTCGCCACCGCGAAGAACAGCACGCTCCGCCCCACCGCCGACGCCACGACGAACGACCCTAGCGGCACGCCCAGGAACCCCGCCGCGATGGTGAACAGCTTGTACGGGTGGACCGCGATCGCCCCCGCCGTCAGCAGCCACACGCTCCCCGAATACTCATCCAGTTTGTGCAGCGCGCTATCGCCGAACAGGCTCTGCGCCAAGCCGTGGAACGCCCAGCCCACCGCGTACCCCGCGAGCCCCCCCGCCACCGACGACGCCGAGCACACCCCCGCGTACAGCCACGCCCGCCCGCGCCGCTCCAGCGTCAGCGGCACCTGCAGCACGATCGGCGGGATCGGAAAGAAGATCGCCTCCACGAAACTGAACACGCACAGCGCCGCCACCGAGTACGGGCTGTGCGCGAACGACAACATCCAGTCGTACAGCCTCCGGTGCAGCGCCCACCGGCTCACCCGGCTTGGGGCGTCAAGGGCCGCCGCCACCGCCGGACTGGCTGTTCCCTCTCGCATGGCTCTATTTATCGCCGCGCCGACCCTCACCGCCATAGCCCATCGACCTTTATTACGCCGATGCCGCCCCCTGGGTCCCCCCCCCACCCCACACCCCCCCCCCCCCCACCATAAACCCCCGCCCACGCCCCACCACCCCCACCCGCCCCACCCCCC
>JBGPGM010000453.1:0-2818 GCA_041483855.1 Phycisphaerae bacterium
CGGTGCAGAAGCCGGCGTGAGCCCGGCCCGGCCATACCATCCGCGATGATGCGCGGCCTGTCGCTGTCGCGGGTTCGGGGGTGGCACGTGCTGGTGGCGATCGGCCTGGCGGCGGCGATGGTGGCCCCGGTGTGGTGGTATTCGCTCGGCGCCCGGGCGCGGAACTACAAGCCGTCCGAGTACCAGGGCGAGGGGACAGTGATCGAGGATCCGTCGGTGCCGCGGCGGTTTACGATCGTGCTGCCGGCGTTTGGGTTCACCTTCGGGCAGGAGCGAATCTACCGAATCAGCAACAGCCCCCCTTTACACGGCGTCGGCGCGCTGCGTTTCGCGAAGGCGGACCTCGAAGGCCTCGACTTGGCCAGCGTGGGCTGCATGATCGTCCTGTACCCCGCGGGGATGAGCACGAGCAGAGACGAGGACATTGCGAACGTCATATTCATGTGGCCGACCGGGACGTTGGATCAGTGGAGCAGCGTGGACGATCCCTCCAGCGACTCGCGCACGCTGATCCCCCCCCAATCGGCCCGCACCCTCAGCATGCCCGGGTCGCTCCGTGCCGGCGGCTCCTACACGTTGGTGGTGAACTTGACCGGCGGTAGTTCGGCAACGGACAGGCGCGGCGCGAAGCCAATACGAGTCACGCCTGTTGTGATCCCCGTGCCGTAGCGCCGCGAACATCCGGCGGCGTCACCGCGTCACACCAGCGACGAGCGTGTCTGACACGGCTCCGCCCGGGCCTTCCGCGCTCGGCGGCTCCCCGTAGAACTCCTCCAGCACCCGCCCCCACTCCCCCACGCTGTCCACGCGGATCATCCGCAGGCGCACCTCCTCGGCACGCGGGTGGTGGACGGCGAACTTGATCCCGAACTTGCGCATCAGCCGCCCCGCGTGGGCCGCGCCGTTGACGGCCACGCACAGGCGGAAGTGCTCCCGCAGCACGTCCCGCTGCTGGGCGATCGTCGGCGGGCGCACCGCGCGCCCGGCCATCAGGTCGCGCGCCTGGCGGAACAGCCACGGGTTGCCGATGCACCCCCGCGCCACCGACACCGCGTGAACGCCGGTATAGGCGATCATCCGGAAGATGTCCGCGGCCTCCCACACGTCGCCGGAACCGAAGATCACCTTGTCCGGGTGCCGCCGCACCAGGTCGCGCAGGAATGTCCAGCGCGACGGGCCCAGGTAACGCTGCTCGACCGTCCGGCCGTGCACGGTCGCCCAGGCGTAGCCGAGTTCGTACGCGCCGTTGAAGACATGCTCGAAGTTGCGCTCGGCCTGGGGCGAGTCGTCCGAGCCGCGCCGCAGTTTGACGGTGCAGGGGATGCCGGCGGGCACGGCCGCGCGGACGGCTCGTAGGATCGCGATCGCCCCCTCGGGCTCGCCGAGCCAGTGCCCGCCACGCGCCTTGTTTCGGATCTTCTTGACGGGGCAGGCGAGGTTGACGTCGATCGCGGCGAAGCCTCCATCTCTGACGCCTTCCTCCGTGTTCTCCGTGTTCTCCGTGGTGAGTTCTTCGGTCCGGCCCCAGTCGCGCATCCGCGGGTCGGTGCCGCGGTCCGGCTCGCCGGTCCTCTCGTACGCCATCCGCCGGTACGCCCTGTCCCCACGGCGCCCCTGCTCGATCATCTTCAGTGCGGCCGCGGCCATCTCATCCGGGTCGGAGCCGATGACCTGGCCGATCAGGGGATGGTCCTCGTCGCCGCCGGGGACGTTGTCACGCAGGGATTCGAGGTCGGCCTTGTCGAAGCCGCGCCCGCCGCCGAGCAACATGCGGTCGAGCAGGGACTCGGTGACGCAGCAGGGGCAGCCATGCCGGCGGGCGATGATGCGCATGGCCGCGTCGGAATAGCCGGCAAGGCCGGCCTGGAAAAAGGGTGCATCGAAGCCGGGGATCGCGCCGGTGATGCGCGGGTCCACGGCGCGGCAGGCGGCGTCGCAGGCGGCCTGCGCAGCGTCGATCTGGTCGATCCCGGGGGCGATCGCGGGGCTCGGGGGCGTGGCGTTGTTGCTCTGGCAGCCCATCGATGGGACTATAGGAACGTGCACACCAACCCCCCCCACTCCCCCCACCGCCTTTGCTCCGCGCACCACGCTGGCCCGAACCGGGCCGCGTCCCTCGGCCTGCTCGCCGGCGTGCTGCTGGCCGCGCTGCTGGCGATGCTTGACGGCTGCGCGGGCGCGTCCGCCAAGACCGGGCTGGTCCAGGGACCCGCCTACCCGCGCCCCAAGCACCAGACCCGCACGCTGGACATCCAGGTCTTCCGCGGCAACACGAAACTCCGCCTGACCAACACGACGGCGCACGCCTTCGGCCCGTGTACGCTCTGGCTCAACGCCCAGTTCAGCCGCCCCATCGACGGCCTGGAGGTCGGGCAGACGCTCGACCTGCCCCTGCGGTCATTCCGGGACGAATACGGCGATGTCTTCCGCGGCGGGGGGTTCTTCGCCGCGGTCAAGCCGGAGACCCTCGTGCTGGCGCAGCTGGAAGTCGGTGATGAGTTGCTCGGGCTGGTCGTGATCAACCAGGGCGAGCAGTAGCGGCGGTGGCCCACCGTCAACGTCAGGACCCCATGCCTTATGGCTAGCATCCTCGTCATCGGCCCGCACCCGGACGATCAGGAACTCGGCATGGGTGGCACAATCGCCCGTCTGGCGTCGCAGGGGCACCGCGTCCACCTGCTGGACGTGACCGACGGCGAGCCGACGCCGCACGGCACGCCGGAGATCCGCGCCCGCGAGGCCACGGCCGCCGCGGCGGCCCTGTCGCCGCCTCCGCCCGGCCAGCCGGTGACGCGCCAGCTCCTGGGCCTGCCCAACC
>JBGPGM010000454.1:0-2810 GCA_041483855.1 Phycisphaerae bacterium
CGGGTGCTGGTCGTGGACGACGACGTGCGGAACATCTTCGCGCTGACGAGCCTGCTGGAGCGGCACAAGATGGAGGTCCGGTTCGCGGAGAACGGTCGGGCGGCCATCGAGTCGCTCCGGGCGGCGCCGGACACGGACATCGTGCTCATGGACGTGATGATGCCGGAGATGGACGGGTACGAGACGATGCGGGCGATCCGTGCCGACGAGCAGTACCGCCGGCTGCCGATCGTCGCGCTGACGGCGCGGGCCATGAAGGGCGACCGGGAGAAGTGCCTGGAGGCTGGGGCGTCGGACTACATCCCCAAGCCGGTGGTCCCGGAGCAGTTGCTGGCGCTGCTGCGGATCTGGTTCAGGCGTTCCAATGGTGACTCGCCGTCGGCGAGCGAGCCGATGGCGAGGCAGCAGGCGACGGAGGGCGACTTAGCGCAGGTTTCGTGATGGCTCAGGCACCGATCGACATCCTGATTGTCGATGACAGCCCGGCGAAACTGCTGGCGATGGAGGCCGCGCTGACGCCGCTCAACGAGCGGATCCACAAGGCCGCCTCGGGGCGCGAGGCCCTGCGGCTGATGCTGGAGCACGACTTCGCGGTGATCCTGCTGGACGTCAACATGCCGGTGATGGACGGGTTCGAGACAGCCGAACTCATCCGCGGGCGCGACCGCTCGGCGCACACCCCCATCATCTTCGTATCGGCGGTGAGCCAGACCGAGGCGCACGCGTACCGCGGGTACGCCCTCGGGGCCGTGGACTATGTCTTTGCGCCGCTCGTGCCCGAGGTGATCCGGGCGAAGGTCGCGGTGTTCGTCGATCTGCACCGAAAGACCGTCGAGGCGCAGGCGCTGGCCGAGCGGATCGCCGCCTCCGCCCGCGAACTGGCCGCTTCCAGCGATCGCCTCCGGCACGCCGAGCGCATGGCGTCGCTGGGCACGCTGGCCGCCGGGCTCGGGCACGACATGGGGAACCTGCTGCTGCCCATCCGCTTCCGGCTGGAGGCGATGGAGGCCCAGGACCTGGCCGGCCAGGTCCGCAACGACCTGGCGGCGGTCCGCCAGTCCACCGAGTACCTGCGGCAACTCGCCCACGGGCTCCGCATGCTGGCGCTCGACGGCGGCGCCGACGCGGGCGGTGGAACCCAGACCGACCTGGGCCGGTGGTGGGAGGAGTTCGCGCCGGTGCTGCACAGCTGCCTGCCCCGGGGCATCGTCCTCGAGAAACAGATGGAGGCGACGCAGACGACGGTCCGGATCGCCGAGCACCGGCTCAGCCAGGCCGTCTTCAACCTCGTCCAGAACGCCGGCGATGCGCTACGGGGGCGGCCCTCGGGCACCGTCCGGGTGTGGAGCCAGGATGCGGGCGAGGGGGCGCTGCGGCTGGGGATCACCGACGACGGCCCCGGGATGTCCGACGAGGTCCGGCGGCGTTGCCTGGAGCCCTTCTTCAGCACGAAGACGAGGGTCATCTCGGCGGGGTTGGGCCTGTCGCTGGTGCAGGCGACGGTCGCCAACGCGGGCGGCACGCTGGAAGTCCATTCCAGGCTGGGCGCGGGCACCACCTTCGTCATGACGCTCCCGTGCTCGCGGGCGGCCGAGCGGGATGGGGGGGCGGTTCTCAACGGCGCGGCGCACAAGACCCCGGTCGCGGCGGTGTCCATCGCCGAGCCCAGGGTCGCCGGCCTGGTCGGCGCGGTGCTCGAATCGATGGGCTGGCAGGCGCGGGCGCTGGTGGGAGAGGCCGTCCCGGGGGAGGGGGGGAACTGGGAGCGGCTCTGGGTCGCCGACGACGATCACGCCGGAGCGGAGGCCCTGCGCCGGTTCTGCGAGCGTGACCCGCGGCACCGCGTGGTCGTGATTGGAGATTCTATTGTGGGCGTGGGGGGGTCCCGGCGCGCCGGGAGCGCCGAGAACGAACAGGTGATCCCCGTCGGGCCGGCGCCTTCGCCCGGCGGGCTGCGGCAGGCGCTGCGCCGGGCGGCCGCCGCGTGCCTGAAGGCGAGGGAGGGCAGGACCGATGCCGACCCGAGTCATGTGCGTGGACGATAACGAATCGGTCGCCCAGTCCCTGGAGCGCCGATTGACGATGGACAAGCAGTTCGACTGGCTCGGGTGGCTCCCCACCTGCGCCGAACTGATCGCGAAGGCGGGCGAGCGCCGGCCGGACGTCGTCCTGCTGGACATCGACATCCCCGGCGATGACACGTTCGAGGCGATCCAGAACCTGGCGCGCCGGCACCCGTCGGCGCGGGTGCTGGTGCTCAGCGGGCACGTGTTCAGCGACTACATGGACCGGGCGATCGCGGCCGGGGCGTGGGGCTACCTGTCCAAGAGCGAAGAGACCGGGCTGATCATCGATGCGATCCGGCGCGTGGCCGCCGGGGAGTTCGTGCTCGGGAAGGACTCCCTGGCCGCGTGGGGCGGGGGGGAGGCGTAGGGGGGCGGCGCCGGCGCCCTGTGCCGGCGGCTCACGGGCAATACGGTTCACTTAAGCAAGGCGACCGCTCCAGCGAAGGGCTTGGGCGTGGGCGGGTGGAGGTGCCCGGGCCGTTTGGCGAGGTAGTGCGACATCTTCCTTTTGATGACCCGGGGGTTGATGCGGTTGGCACGCATCGGCAGTGTGTGCTGAGCGATCTGGCGGAGCATGTGGCTAACCCGCGCCGAACGCGCCGGGATTCGAGAGAGAATCCGTATTATACGGATCCCCGTTGATGGCCGCGCGCGACCACCCCGAACAGGGCGCTGGCGCCAGTGGTGACGATGTGGGATGATGTCGTCGGTCCTTGGCAAGGAGGCCGACGATGGACGTGCCAG
>JBGPGM010000455.1:0-2790 GCA_041483855.1 Phycisphaerae bacterium
GAGCGAGGAGGCCGTGGCCGAAGAGATGCGCAAGTCGATCCCGATCGGGCGGTTTGCCCGCCCCGAAGAGATCGCGGCCGCGATCGCGTTCCTGGCCACGCCCGCGGCGGGGTACATCAACGGGATAAACCTGCCGGTCGATGGGGGAAGGTTGCCGACGCTGTGATTCTGTGTTTTCGGTGGTGAAGACTCTTCCGGCAGTGGACCGCGCATGCAACACCTGACGAACTTCATCTCCGGCAAGCAGGTCCCGCCCGTGTCGGGCCGGTACCTGGAGAACATCGAGCCCGCCACGGGGAAGGTGTATTCGCTCGTGCCCGAGTCGGGGTTGGAAGAAGTGAACGCCGCGGTGGAAGCGGCCAGCGGGGCGTTCCCCGAATGGGCCGACACGCCGGCGCGCCGCCGTTCAGCGATCCTCCTGCGCCTGGCCGACCTGATCGAGGAGAGCCTGGAGCCGCTGGCGCGGGCCGAGTCGATCGACACGGGCAAGCCGATCGCGCTGGCGCGGGCGGTGGACATCCCGCGTGCGGCCGAGAACCTGCGGTTCTTCGCCACCGCCGTCCTGCACGCACAGGGCGGGTTCCACGACACCGACGAGGGCGCGCCCGGCCAGGGTGGCCGGGCAATCAACTACACGCTGCGGCGCCCGCGCGGCGTCGCGGGGTTGATCTCGCCGTGGAACTTCCCGCTCTACCTCTTGACCTGGAAGATCGGCCCGGCCCTGGCGACGGGGAACACGGCGGTGGCCAAGCCGTCGGAGGTCACGCCGATGACGGCGCACCTGCTGACCGATCTGTGCGAGCGGGCGGGGCTCCCGCCGGGCGTGCTCAACATCGTGCAGGGGACGGGCCTCGCGGCGGGGGCGGAGATCGTCCGGCACGCAGACGTGCCGACCCTGTCGTTTACCGGCTCGACGGCGACCGGCCGGTGGATCGCCCAGACCGCCGGGCCGATGCTCAAGCGCCTGTCGCTGGAACTGGGCGGCAAGAACCCGTTCATCATCTTCGCCGACGCGGACGTGGAGCGGGCGGTGGACGCGGCCGCGCGCGCCGCGTTCACCAACCAGGGGCAGATCTGCCTGTGCGGGTCGCGCCTGCTGGTCGAGCGGAGGATCTTCAAGGCGGTCGTGGCGGGGGTGGTTGAGCGTACCGCGGCGCTGACGATCGGCGATCCGCTGGATGCCGCGACGAACCAGGGATCGCTGGTATCGCGCCAGCACCTGGAGAAAGTGGCGGCGTACGTGGCGATGGCGCGGGACCTGGGCGGGACGATCCATTGCGGCGGCAGCCCCCCACCGCCGTCATTGCTGCCGCAGCGCGTGCGGGGCGGGGCGTTCTTCCTGCCGACGGTGATCTCGGGGCTCGATCCGGCGTGCCGCGTCGAGCAGGAGGAGATCTTCGGGCCGGTGGTAACGGTGCAGGCGTTCGAGGATGAGGAGGAGGCGCTGATGCTGGCCAATGGCACGCCGTACGGCCTGGCGGCGACGCTGTGGACGGGGGATGTGTCGCGGGCGCACCGGGTCGCGGCGCGCCTGGAGGCGGGGATCACCTGGGTGAACTGCTGGCTGCTGCGCGACCTGCGCACGCCGTTCGGTGGCATGAAGCAGAGCGGCCTGGGGCGCGAGGGAGGCTGGGAGGCAGTGAGATTCTTCACGGAGGCGAAGAACGTGTGCGTGGGGCTCTAGGATTCTTGCCGCAGAGGACGCCGAATCTGTGGTGCAACCACAGGACGACCGATGACCGATCAACCCATCAACAGCCACGAGGCCGCCGAACCGGTCGGGCCATACCCGCACGCGCGGCGCGTGGACAATCTCCTGTTCCTGTCCGGAGTGGGGCCGCGCAAGCGTGGGAGCAAGGCGATCCCCGGCGTGACGCTCGACGGCGCGGGGAAGATCGTGGCCTACGACATCGAGGCGCAGATGCGCTCGTGCTTCGACAACGTGCGCCTGATCCTGGCGGAGGCCGGCTCGTCGTGGGACCGGATCGTCGATGTGCTGTGCTTCCTGACGGACATGAAGCGCGACTTCGCCGCGTACAACCGCGTGTACGCGGAGTACTTTCCCGACCCGGCGACGCGCCCGACCCGCACAACCATCGAGGTCGGCGCCCTGCCCACGCCGATCGCGTTCGAGGTGAAGGTGGTCGCGACGGTCGGATGACGCTCAGTCGAGCGTCCGCAGCACCGCCCGCACCGGGCTGGCGTCGAAGCCCATGAGTTTGAGCGGCAGGGCGATCAGTTCATACACGCCCGAGGGCACGTCGGCCAGCACCAGCCCTTCGAGGATGGCCATGTCGTGGCGCAGGATCGCGTGGTGGGCGGGCAGGTCCTTGGACGCGAAGAGGTCCACGCTCGGAGTGTCGATGCCGACGGTGATGACGCCGCGCGCGGCCAGGGCCTCGACAAGTTCGACGGACAATGCCGCGAAGTCCTCGTTGAAAACCGTGGGATCTGGGTACGTGTCGGTGCGGATGAGGATGCGCGCCTCGGTCATCCGGCCGACCCCGCCCGCGATGTCCCGGGGCGCGATGCGGCTGCCGCGGGGAACGGGGGCATCCACGACGCGGCACGGGCCGAGGTAGTGCTCCAGGCGGCGCTCGCCGATGCCCGGGGCGTCCCCGGCGTAGTGGTTGGGCCCGTCGGCGTGGGCGCCCAGGTGGACCGTCGCGTGCAGGGTGCTGAGCGTGATGTTCGCGCCCGCGGTGATATCGCACAGGACGTTGCGGCTCATGGGCGTGTCGCCGGGCCAGACTTTCAGCGCGGCCGTGATGGGCGGCGTGATGTCGTAGA
>JBGPGM010000456.1:0-2779 GCA_041483855.1 Phycisphaerae bacterium
AGTCGGCCATCGAGCCGATCGTGACGACGATCAGCGGGATGCCGCGCTCGGCGAGGAGCCTCCCGCACGTCGCGCGGATCTTCGTCTGGTCGTCTGCCGTGATGATGCCGGCCTTGTCGGCGATGAACTCTCCCTCGGCGATCCGCTGCGGGTACGTGATCTGAGCCGGCGCAGCGGCCACCAGCAGGGCGTGCAGGGCTACCAGCAGCGGCATGACGACGGCACGAATACTCATGTCATCCTCGGTCGGGAAGAGTCTACCGAAGTTGCGGACGGACGCGGGGCGTTGCCGTCACTGCGGGAGCTTCCCCTCGACGTGCTGCATGATGGCGGCGCGGCGTGCTGGGCCTCGAGCGATCCGGCGGGCTGGCTGGTGGAGAGGGGGCGTGGTCGGCGGCAGTAGGTCGGGGAAGTAGGGGGTGATGGCAGTAGCGCGTGTGGGCCTTGAACCGGACAAGGTGAAGCGGCTGGCGGCGGTCCTGCTCGCGCCGGACCCGGCAGAGCCGGCGGACGAGGGGGACGGGGGCCAGCGTGGACCGTGCGGACCCTCTCAGTTCTTGGCCAGACGCTGGCGCCGCCCCCTCGGTTGCCGTCCCCCGCGGCCCTCACGATCGCGGCCATCCCCGCCCGCACGGCCGGGGGGACCGGCAGCGTGCGCCCGGCCCGCCAGGCGGCCTCGGCCTCGGCCGGCGCCGTCGCCGCGGAAAGTGCGCCGGAATTTGCGCCGCCCGCCCGGCGGAATACGCGATTTCCCGAAGAATTCCGAAGTTGTTCGGGTCCTCTCAGGCCCATTGCGGCGCCCGTTGTCAGGGAATGACAGCAGGCCTTCTTCTTCGCGGAACTCGGGGTTTCCTGGCGCGCCAATCGAATCGGTGTGTTCGGCCGACTTGTCAGCGTTGGTCGCCGGTTTGCTCTGCTTGTACCAAGTTGGTACAAGCGGTGTTACAAGGGGACCGCCACGCCGCCGTCCTCGCCCTCGCCGACGAACTCGACGCCAACTACGCCGCAGGTCGTGGAGCGAGAACAGGGCCATGCGGGCACGGCCGCGCGGCGCGCCAACCGCGGGCACCTACACCCCTCCGGCGTACGCCTGCTCGCCGTGGATGCCCTCGTCGAGCCCGACTGTCTCGGTCGCTTTCGACACCTTGACCGGCGTGACCCGATCGATGATCCACAGCATGCCCAGCGTGAACGCGAATGCCCAGACCGAGGACAGCAGGACAGCGCCGCACTGCACCAGGAAGAAGCGGGCGTTCCCCCGGAGCAGCCCGTCCACGCCGCCCGTCTGGGCCGAGTTCCAGGCCGTCGAGGCGAACACGCCCAGCAGGACGATCCCGAGGAACCCCCCCACGCCGTGCACGCCCCACACATCCAGCGCGTCGTCCCAGCCCAGTCGGTTCTTGAGCGCGACGGCGTAGAAGCAGACGACGCCCGCGACCACGCCGATCAGGCACGCGGTTGAGGGTGAGACGAACCCCGCGGCCGGCGTGATGGTGGCCAGGCCCGCGACCGCGCCCGTGAGCAGCCCCAGGAACTTGGGCTTCTTGTTCGTGAACCAATCAACAGCCAGCCAGGCGATCGCCGCGAAGGAGGCCGCAAGATCGGTGTTCAGGAAGGCCACGGCCGTGACGGAATCGACGCGGAACTCGCTCCCGGCGTTGAATCCGTACCAACCGAACCAGAGCAGACCCGTGCCCAGCGCCACCAGCGGGATGCTGTGCAATCCCTTGTCGGCCACCCGGCGCCTCCCCACGTACAGCACCGAGGCCAAGGCCGCAAGCCCTGCGATGTTGTGCACGACGATCCCGCCGGCGAAGTCCTTGACACCCCACTGGGCCAGGACGCCGCCCCCCCAGACCATGTGGACAAACGGGAAGTAGACCACCAGCAGCCATGCCGTCAGGAAAAGCATGTAGGCCTTGAACGTGACCCGGTTCGTGAATGCGCCCGTGATCAGCGCGGGCGTGATGATGGCGAACATCATCTGGTACGCGCAGAAAACGATCATCGGGATGGTCTCGTTGGGCGAGGGCGTCGCGAGCGTGATCCCCCGCAAGAAGGCCCAGTCGAAGTTGCCGATGATCCCGGCCAAGTCGGTGCCGTGCTGCCTGTCGCCGCTGAAGCACATCGAAAAGCCGCAGAGCCACCAGAGCACGGTGGTCCACCCCATCGAGACGAAGCTCTGCATCATGATCGCCAGCACGTTCTTGCGGCCGACCAGGCCCCCGTAGAAGAACGCCAGGCCCGGGGTCATGAGCATGACCAGGCTGCTGCAGAGGATCATGAAGCCGGTGTTCCCGGTGTCCAGATGCGGCATGGGGGTTCCCTTTCAGCGGAGCGTCCGGCGTCTCGCGGCCCAAACTGGCCCAGGCGATACGGAGTCGGTCGTGGCCACACCAGAGCATCGGCGGCCACTGCCCGCTGGCATCATCTATAGGGACCTCTGAACAACCGGACGCAACCGCCCGTGCCGTACTGCCTGGTGCGCGGTTATACCTGGACGTGGCGGAAAGGCAGAACGATTGCGCTGGGAGGACCCTTGTCGAGCCGGGTCGCCGCGGGGCGGTCCACTTAGGGCATGCCGAGGGGGGTTGGCGGATGCGCCTGGGATGCGCGAACCACGATCCCGGGCGGGGATTCTTCGGCGGGCATGGCGAGGCGGGCTTGGGGCATGAGGGGCCGGGTGTACCCGCCGCGGACGCCGCGGGGACTCAGGACGATCTGCCAGACCTGGTACTTGCAGGAGCGGAAGACACCGGCGGCGGAGAGCAGGTAGTAC
>JBGPGM010000457.1:0-2772 GCA_041483855.1 Phycisphaerae bacterium
AAGCGCGACATCGGGTCCGCCGCGGGGATGATCCCCGCCACGTCGGCCCGGCGCACCTCGTTGAGCGCCGTGATCCGCACCTGCACCTTCGCCGGCTCGGCCCCGGCGCTCGGCGCCTTGCCACCCCCCGCCGCCGGTACCGCCGCCAGCCGCTGCGCCACCGCCTCCGGCACGTCCAGCCACGCCTCGATCGTGTCCAGTTTCACCACCTCGACCACCGCGTCGCCGCGCTGGAGCCATTGGCCCACTTCGGTCCGCTTGCTTACCACGCGCCCGTCGATCGGCGACGCGATCGTCATGTCGGCCAGTCGCTTGCGGGCCACGCCCACGCTCGACTTGCCCGCGGCCTGCTCGGCCCGCGACTGTTCCAGGCGGGCCTTGGCCGTCTCCACCGCCGTTTCGGCGTCCTGGATCTCCGTCTCCGTCGCCGACTGCTTCGAGAATGACTCGCGCCACTTGGTCAGGTCGCGCTCCATCTTGGTCAGCGTCGCCGCCCGCTCGCGCACCTGGGCGTCGAACTTGAGCAGGTCCGCCTCGGCCCGTTGCACCTCCAGTTCCGCCAGCTTGTCGTCCAGGTGCGCGATCACCTGCCCCGCCTTCACCGAGTCACCCGCGTCCACCGACATCTCCAGCACCCACCCCGGCTCCTGCGCGGCCAGCACCATGCGGCGCACCGCCCGCAGCTCCCCCGTCACCTCCCGCCATTGCTCGACCGTCTCCAGGCGCGCCGCGTCCAACACCACCCGCGCCGGAGGCGGACCGCCGCCGCCCGGCTGAGCCGCGGCCGCGACGACCAACACCAGGAACGCCCCGGACGCTGCCAACGCTCCTGCTGACTTCATGCGGCGCCTCGTGAATCGTGGGGATCAGGTTTCAGGGCTCGGGCCTGGGAATCCGGGTTGGGGCCAGGGCGTCTTCTACTCCCGTTCCCCACCCTCGAGAACCGAAACCTGAACCCCGTCCCCGGTCCAAAGCCACCTCGGGGATTTGAACCCCGGACCTATGCTTTACGAAAGCATCGCTCTACCACTGAGCTAAGGTGGCGCCCGACCGGGTCAAGTATCCGCGCGGCGTGCAGCCTTTTCCACCTTGCGCTTCCGGGGCGCCGTGCTGCCGCCGTCCTCGGCGGAAGGACGGCGTACCGCCACCGACTCCACCCTCAACTTCCCCCCCGCCGATGACCGCAACTGGTCCAGCTGCCGCCGCCCGATCCTCACGCGCAAGGTCACCTGTCCATCCACATACTCCCGCTCGAGCACCTGCCCGCGGTTCTCGATCCGCTGGATCACCTTCCCCTCCGACATCGGAGCCGTGATCCGCACCTCCTCGACGCCCCCCTGGGCCGCCGCAAGCACGACCTGTCTCAGCGCCTCGTGCCCCCGCCCTGTCGGCCACGGCTCGATCCCCGAGAACGGGATCGCCTCCGGGAACTTCTGCGCCCACACCACGACCTCCCGGTTGTCCCTGAGCCTGTCCGCCTTGTTGAGCAGGATCAGCCGCTCGGGCGGCCGCCACGCCGCCTCATCCGCGCCCTCCCTCTCTTCCTCGACGCGCCGCGCCTCGATCAACTCGTCGAGCGTGCGCGACACCGTCTCCAGGTGCATGTCCACCGCCGGGTCGGCGACGTCCAGCACCACCAGCAGCAGGTCCGCCTGCGTCGCTTCCTCCAGCGTCGCCCGGAACGACGCGATCAGGTGCGTGGGCAGGTCGCGCACGAAACCGACTGTGTCCGACAGCATCACCGTCAGCCCGCCGGCCAGGTCCCACTCGCGCGTGCGCGTCACCAGCGTCGCAAACAGCCGGTCGTCGGCGTACGCCCCGCCCTCCGTCAGCGTGTTGAAGATCGTGCTCTTGCCCGCGTTGGTGTACCCCACCAGGCACACCGTGAAGTGCCCCAGTTTCCGCTCGGCCACCATCCGGCGCTTGCGCCCGTGGATCCCCTTGAGTTCCCGCTGGAGGTCCAGCTTCTTGCGCTGCACCAGCCGCCGGTCGATCTCCAGTTGCTGCTCGCCCGGGCCGCGAGTCCCGATCCCGCCGATCCCCCCGTGCCCCACGATCCGCTCCAGGTGGTCCCACATCGCCCGCAGACGCGGGAAGGTGTACTCCATCTGCGCCAGCTCCACTTGCAACTGCGCCTCGTGCGTCGTGGCACGCCCGGCGAAAATGTCCAGGATCAGCTCGCTCCGGTCGATCACCTTCCGCTCGATCACCTCCTCGATCTTGGCGATCTGGCGCGGCGACAACTCGTGGTCGAAGATCACCAGTGACGCGTCCAGCGCCTCGCACGCCCCCTTTAACTCCTGCACCTTCCCCTTGCCCATGAAGGTCGCGGCCACCGGGGCCTGCAGCCGCTGCTCCATCTCGCCCACCACGACCGCCCCCGCCTGCTCGGCCAGCGCCCGTAGCTCGCCGAACGGGTCGCGCAGGTCGTACCTTGACGACGGCAGCCGCACCGCCGCCAGAATTGCCCGCTCCGCCTGGACCTTGATCGCCGTCCGTTCCTTCGTGTTCGCCATGGAGGGTCCGCGTATCCCGCCGCGCCCGAAGAGACACTAGGCGCGGCGGGTGACAAGTGGGTGGCGCCAGGCGGGTGCCGCGGGGGCTTGTCCGCCATTCGAGTGGCCAGTGATGCGGATGCCGAGTCGTCGCGGCTCCGAGAGGACCCTCCGAGCCCAGTCCAGCACGCCGACATAAGTAGTCACGAAGCTGAGGTCTGAAACCTCAGATCCTTCGCCTCACCCTCTCCTCCACCCCTGCACCAGCACCGCCGCC
>JBGPGM010000458.1:0-2770 GCA_041483855.1 Phycisphaerae bacterium
GGTGATGTCCCAGGCCCAGTCCACCTGGTTGTTCTCGCCCCAGACCCCCACGCCGGTGATGATCAGGTACAGGATCATCAGCGTGCCCACGCCCGCGACGGTGCTCGTGAGGCCGAAGGTTGGCAGCCACCACTTGCCCGGGGCGTTCTCGACGTAGCCGCAGACGATGTCCGTGACTTCCTTGAACGTACGGTCGCCCAGTACCAGCGCGGGGCGAACCGCCGGGTCGTCGATGAGCGTGCCATCGCCGGTGACCGGGTCCATGACCCGCCGGCGGTCTCGGACCTGGCCGGCCAGGCGCTGGGCCGTCAGTTCGTCGGGGGTGAAGACGCTCATGCCCGGCCTCCCAGCACCGTTAGGCTCATCTTGTGGCCCTGATCGCGCGACGCGGATGATCTGTCGAGCCAGCGCGTGCCTCCCGCGTGCGCGTGCTCCCCGCCTTCGGGGCCGCCCCCCTCGGGCTCGAACGGGTCCTCGACGGGCTTGCGGATCGCCGGGTTGGAGTTGCGCAGGCCGGCCATGTGGGTGGTCCGCGGGCGGGTGTTGAGGAATCCCAGCAGCAGGTAGGAGCGCCCGTGCTCGCGGGCCTGGTACGCCGCGCTCCCCTTGCCGCCGTTGCTCGTCGTGTCGAGGATGTCGCCGAAGACGATGGCGCCGGTGGGGCAGGCCTGCTGGCAGGCGGTCTGGAACATGCCGTCGGGGATGGCGGGCAGGTCCTTGAGCTTCGTCTCGATGCGGGCCGCGTTGATCCGCTGGATGCAGTAGGTGCACTTCTCCATCACGCCGCGCGAGCGGACTGTCACGTCGGGGTTCATCTGAAGCTTGGTGATCTCATCGAGCTTTTCGCGCAGCCGCGGCGGGATGAGGTTGACATTGGCCGGCCCGCCGCCGGGCATCTTGTCCTTGCCGATGTAGTCGCCGTTGAACTTGGCCACGCCGTAATCGAAGAAGTTGAAGCGGCGGACCTTGTAGGGGCAGTTGTTGGCGCAGTACCGGGTGCCGATGCACCGGTTGTAGACCATGTAGTTGATCCCCTCGATCCCGTGCACGGTGGCGTTGACGGGGCAGACGGTCTCGCAGGGGGCGTTCTCGCAGTGCACGCACGCCACCGGCTGGAAGGCCACGCTCAGGTGGGGGTCCTCGGGGAACGCCTCCTCGGGATTTGGCCTGCTGAGGTCCGCCTCACTCACGAAATACCGGTCCACGCGGATCCAGTGCATCGTGCGGCCCTTGTCCGCCTCGATCTTGCCGACGATCGGGATGTTGTTCTCCGCCTGGCAGGCGACCGTGCACACGTTGCAGCCGATGCACGTGCCCAGGTCGATGGTCATCCCCCATTGCGGGCGCTTGAAAAAGTCCGTGCCCGGCAGGGCCCGCATATCCTTGCCGCCGCGCTGGGGGCTCGAGTAGATGTTGATCGTCGCCGGCGCCTCGGTCAGTTCGCCGCCCCTGAGCCGCTCGGCGAAGTTGAGGGTGGACTCCTTGCCGTACTCGTCGGTCTTGACGACGGGCGGCTGCCTGCCGTGCTTCCGCCAGGCCGCGGCGTCCACCTCGCGCAGGAGCGCCCGCCCTTCCATCGACCCGTGCAGTTGTGTCGTGGAGATCGTGTGCCACTTCTCGCCGTCGCCGCTGCGCTCCAGCAGCGCCCCGCGGGCCAAGTGGCGCGAACCGCTGGTCCGCACCGCGTACGTGTTGAACCCGACGCCCTCGCCGACGCGCCCGCACCGCTGGCGCCCGTACCCCAGGGGCAGGACCACCACGTTGTCGGGCAGGCCCGGCAGCGCCCAGGCCGGCAGTTCCATCGAGTACCCGTCGACGGTGATCCGGGCCATCCGCCCGCGACGCTTCTTGACCGTCTCGGGCTCGCGCGCCAGGCCGAGCCGCGCCGCCGTCTTGGGGCTGATCAGCGCGACGTTGTCCCACACGAGCTTGGTGATCGGCTCCGGGAGTTCCTGCAGCCAGCCGTAGTTGGCGAAGCGCCCGTCGCCCACGTTCCAGGTCGTGAAGACGACGTCCAGCGAGCCGTCGGTCGGGCCGCCGGTGAACTCCGTCGAGCGCAGAGCGCCCGCGACCGCGCCGAGGTTCACCGACGCGCCCGGCGCCTCGGCGGCCGAGGGAGCGTTCTTGAGGATCCCGTCGAAGAGCGCCCGCCGCCAGGTCCTCTCGAAGTCCGCCCCCGCCAGCCCCCCCGCGGCCCCCATCCCCAGGCGGCCCTTCCACGTGGCACGGACGATCTCGTAACCGTCCGGTTTTTCCATGCCGGCGATGATGCCCAGGACCTCGAGGTCGCTCTTGCCGGCGAACAGCGGCGCGATCATCGGCTGGATCGGGGCGCAGGTGCCGTCGTACGCCTCGGTGTCGCCCCAGGACTCCAGGTAATGTGCGCCGCTGAGGATCCAGTTGGAGGCATGCGCCGTCTCGGTGCTCTCGACGCTCAGCGTGATCCGCGTGCCGACCTTGGCAAACAGGTCGGCGAACTTCAGGTCCACCGGCGCGTCGTACACCGGGTTTACTCCCAGGCACACCAGCGTGTCCACCTCCCCCCTCGCCATCTCGGCGCACAGCCGCTTGAGGCCGTCCACCGACGAGGCCGCCTCCTCCTCGCTCATCGGCAGGTACGTGACCGTCTTGCCGGCGTTGCCCAACGCGGCGTTGAGAGCGTGGCACAGCGCGTGGACCGGCGCACCCTGCGTCCGGCCCGCCACCACCACCGACCGGCCCAGGTTCCCGCCCTTGTCCCCCACCAGGTCGTCGGCGACCGCCTTGACGA
>JBGPGM010000459.1:0-2769 GCA_041483855.1 Phycisphaerae bacterium
ACAGGCAGCCGGTGGCGCGGTCGATCTGCGCGCCGATGCCCGCGGCCAGTTTCGTCTCGTCGTAGAGCGCCACCTGGGCCACCGCGCGGACCAGCACGGTGTCGGCCGATTCGTCGCCCAGCAGCGCCCGCCGCTCCGCGGCGTTGAGCTGGTTCGGCGGGGCCGTGACGATCCGCTGCACGTACCGCCGGTAGTCCTGCGTGCGGTTGGGGTTCTGCCACGCCGGGCCGGGGCGTCCGGCGTCCGAGGGGCGCGGCGCCAGCACGAGCACCGGCTTGAGGCTGGCCGTGCTCATGATGCCCGTGCCCGCCTCGTATCGGACCATGAACGTCTGCCGGGCCGACTGGTCCAACTGCTGGTTCTGGTCGTAGAAGCCCGTCTCCGGGAAGACCCAGTCGCCGCGCGTCAGGTTCTGTCCGTAATGGTCGCCCTCGTACCACGTGCCCGCCGGCTGGATCGAGTTGGGAGGGGCGTAGCCGCGCACCATCCAGTTACGCGGCAACTGGACGGGCTCAAAGTCGGCCGAGGGCACGAAGACTTCTCGTCGCACGGGTACGACCGAGCCGGCGTCCATGTCGTCGAACTGGCCGACCTTGACGCAGGTGATCATGGTCAGCCGCCCGCCGGGCTCGTAGGAGAAGACGACGGCCGCGTCGGCGTCGCCGGTGGAGCGCAGGGCCGCGTCGCGCCCGCTGCGCAGGGCGGTCCGCAAGAGGCTGTCGGCCATGGAAGACTCGGACGAGTACAGCAGCGACGAGAACGCCGGCAGGGCGATGAGCAGCAGGATGACGATGATGGTGATCACCACCAGCATCTCGACCAGCGTGAACGCCCACCCGGCCCGCCCCCGTCCGGGGCCGGCGCCGAGGTCGATCCGCCGGATCGCGCGTGCGAGCGTCATGGGCCGGTCTCCACGATGTTGTCGGCGTTTTCGGGGGCGGCCGGGTCCGTTGGGTTGGCCAGTTGGTCGGGGCCCAGGCTCAGGATGGCGAACTCGGCGCTGCGCAGGCTTACGTTCTTGACCGGGTCGCCGACCTCGGCGGGGACGTTGTACATTTTCACCTGGCCGTAGCGCGGATCGGTGCGGTTCTCGAAGACCGTGTGCTCCCAGCGGTAGTACCGGATCGCGTTGCCCCAGCGGTCCATGATCTGGACCTTGTGGCGCTGCGGGTCGCCGGGGTCGAATACGAACCGCGACGGGTCCTTGCCCATGTCCACCTTCGGTCCGGTCGAGGGGCCGCGCCGCTCGAAACTGCCGTCGTCCTTCAC
The DNA here is from genome assembly GCA_041483855.1 of Phycisphaerae bacterium. Taxonomy (GTDB): domain Bacteria; phylum Planctomycetota; class Phycisphaerae; order Phycisphaerales; family UBA1924; genus JBGPGM01. The sequence goes on from JBGPGM010000459.1 coordinate 1,270, forward strand.
CGTGGTGAAGCCCGGCCCCTTGACGCCGTCCACTTCGGCTCCCAGTGCCCCGATGAGGTAGTAGGGCAGGGAGTAGGTGCTGAAGCGCGGCTCGTTGGGGAGCGTCTCGTACCGCAGGAACGCGCCGTCGCGGATCACCGGGTTGTTCATCGCGTCGATCGGCCCCGGCGCCGCGTCGTTGACGAGCGGCGGGTAGAACCCGAACTGCTGCTTGAAGTCCTCGACGCCGATCTTGAGCGCGCCGATGAGTTGGCGCTCGGCGGCCAGCCGGGCGCTGCGCAGCGCCCGGGCCACGCCCACCAGCAGCAGCGCCACGAGCGTGGCGATGATGGCCACGACCATCACCGCCTCCAGCAGCGTGAAGCCGGGGCGCGCGCGCGCGGCTCTTCGCGAGAACGGGCCCGAGTTGAAGTTTCGCTGGTCCACGGTTTGACCTCCGCGGGCGCGGGCCGCACCGCCGGGCGCGCCGGTCACAGCTTGCCGCCTTGCAGGGATTCGATCATGGCCACCAGGGGCAGGAACATGGAAACGACGATGGTGCCGACGATGATGCCCAGGACGACGACGAGCATGGGCTCGATGAGCGAGACGAGGGCCGCGACGGCGACGTCCACCTCCTCGTCGTAGTTGTCGGCGATCTTGAGCAGCATGGCGTCCATGTCGCCGGTTTCCTCGCCGACGTCGATCATGTTGACGACGATGGCGTCGCAGACCTTGGCCTCGCGGAGGGGGCCGGCGAACGACTCGCCCTCGCGGATCGAATCGTGCACCTTGCCCAGCGCCTTCTCGAAGACATAGTTGCCCGACGTGTCGCGGGTGATCAGGATCGCCTCCAGGATCGGCACGCCCGCCGAGATCAGCGTCCCCAGCGTCCGCGTGAACCGGGCGGTGATGCTCTTGCGGGCCAGCGCGCCGAAGATCGGCGACCAGAGCAGGATGGTGTCCAGCGTCGCCCGCCCGGGCGTGGCCTTGCGGGCCAGCTTGACGAACACCACGATCGCCACCGGCAGCACCATGATCCAGATCGCGCCGGGGATCTGCTGGCCCACGCGCTTGCCCGCCACCCAGCTGCTCGTGTCGATCAGGAACCGTGTCATCCCCGGCAGCTTGACGCCGAAGTCCTTGAAGATATCCTCGAACTTGGGGATGATGAACCACATGATGAACGTCACGATCAGCGTGGCGACGATGATCACCACCGACGGGTAGACCATCGCCCCGCGGATCTTGCGGCGCAGCCGCTGGGCCTTCTCCATGAACTCCGCCAGGCGCTGCAGGATGATGTCCAGCACGCCGCCGATCTCGCCGGCGTTGACCATCTTCGTGTAGAGCCGGTTGAACGCGCGCGGGTGCTTGGCCATCGCCTCCGACAGGCTCGACCCGCCCTCGACGTCCTCGGCCACGTCCTGCAGCACGTTCTTGAGCTTGCCCGGCTTGAGCTGCCCCTCCAGGATCTGAAGCGAGCGCAGCAGCGGCAGGCCGGCGTCCTGCAGCGTGGAC
>JBGPGM010000460.1:0-2742 GCA_041483855.1 Phycisphaerae bacterium
CCGGCCCGGTTCGCCGTCGAATGGGCTTCTCAAGCCCCCGAAATGGGCCCAGCAGGATCCGAACCCCCCCACGATTCCTCGGGGAAAACGCGCGTTCCCGATTCCGGCGGCGCGCATTCCGGCGCGCTTTCCGGCGATTCTGACCCCAAGACGCCCCCGGCACCGCCCGCCGATCCCGACCTGTCGGCGGTTGCCGCGGCGTGGCCCAACCTGCCGCTGGCGATCAAGGCGGGCATCCTGGCGATGGTGAGGGCGACGGGCGCGGCGGGCTGACCCGGCCGGCGGTCCGACGGCCCGGGGCTGGACTGGGTAGGGCGCGGACGGTCCGCATGGGCCGCACGACTCCCCGGACGCACGGGCGGAGGCAGGGGTGGGGTGGCGAGCCCTGTTGGCACTGGTGGCCACGGCGGGGGGAGCGGTAGCCGACGGTGGCGCCGGCGCTCCACCTGCGCGCCGGCGCGTCGCGCCGCAGCGTCAACCCCCGCGGGGTCGCGCATGGCCGCGGCGCACACCCCCACCCCCCGTCGGCCCCCCACGCCGATTCCTGTGTTTCGCCGGAAGCACGTCCCCCCGCTCTGAAAAGTCGCCCGTGCATCGCCGGTGCCAGCGATTGCCCTTGTGTGCCCACCGCTGACCCTGTACCCTCAGGATCGCTACCAAAGGGGCACAACCATGGCGCGACCGATCTTGGCGGCGGTGCTGTGTGGCGTCTCGGCGTCGATCGGGGCTCTTGCAGCCTCATCGCCCGCATCGGCGCAGGGCTGCTTTTCGTGGACCCAGCGGACCACACCCGTCGCGCCCTCGGTCCGGGACTTCCTCGGAATGGCGTTCGACAGTGAGCGCAGCCGGACAGTCCTGTTCGGTGGGACCGACGGCGCCAACCTGTACGACTACGACACCTGGGAGTACGACGGCGACGGCTGGACGCGGGTATCCATCAGCGGCCCGCAACCAAGGAGAGCGCTCGCCCTGGCGTACGACAGCATCCGCAACAGGGTCGTGCTCTTTGGCGGCGATAGCAATGGCGGCGTGCTGCTGCGTGACACGTGGGAGTGGGACGGCAGCGCGTGGACGCCGAGAGCGAGCGATGGGCCTCTGCCCCGAGAACTCCACGCGATGGCGTACGACAGCCTCCGCGGGCGGACCGTGCTGTTCGGAGGTGCCACCTACTCGTGGCAGGTGCTCGGCGACACGTGGGAGTGGGACGGCAACACGTGGACCCTAGTGTCCACGGGTGGTCCGCCGGCGCGAAGGAACCTTGGGATGGCGTTCGATAGCCGGCGCGGGCGCGTCGTCCTCTTCGGTGGCGCCACCGCGGCGGGCGTCGTGGGCGACACCTGGGAATGGGACGGCGCCACGTGGACGTTAGCCGCTTCGGAGGGACCACCGGCCCGTGACAGCCCCGCGATGGCCTTCGACAGCGCCCGGCACACAGTCTGCCTCTTCGGCGGCTACAACGGGGGCGGCATGGCCTTCCAGTCCGACACGTGGGAATGGGACGGCGCCGTTTGGTCGCAGCGAACCGTCGCCGGGCCTTCGGCCCGCGGGGGTGCCGCGATGGTGTATGACAGCGCACGACAGCGGATGGTCCTGTTCGGCGGCACCGATTCGACCGACGGTTTCTACGGGACCCTTGCCGACACGTGGGAGTTGCAGGCGGTGGCCCCGTCCATCGTCGTCCAACCCGCGCCGCAATCCGCGATCGTCGGCCGCCCTGTGTCCCTCTCCGTGGTGCCCTCGGACACCGGGCCGTTCACGTTCCGATGGCGTCACAACGCCGTCGCCCTGGTCGATGGTGGCCGCGTGTCCGGCGCCGGCTCCGCGAACCTGACCATCAACTACGTCGGCTTCGGTGACGCGGGCGCGTACGACGTTGTTGTGACCGACGCTTGTGGAAGCATCACCAGCGACACGGCCACGGTGACAGTGTTCTGCCCCGCGGACTGGAACCGCTCGGGTGGCGTGAACAGCCAAGACTTCTTCGACTTCCTGACCGCGTTCTTCGCCGGGTCGGCCGACTTCAACAGCGACGGTGTGACGAACTCACAGGACTTCTTCGACTTCCTCTCTGCGTTCTTCGCCCGGTGCCCGTGAGACGACCTGTAGGACGCTGGGACGGTCCGGGTCTAGGAGACAAGCCATGCGGATTTCACTGGCAGTGGCGCATCGGGGTGCGGCCGTACTGGTGTGGCTGGCCGTCTGCGCGCCGTCCAAGGCGCAGCCGTGGTTCCGCGGTCTCGGTTTTCTCCCTGGTGGGAGCGGCAGTTGGGCGAAAGCCGTGTCCGGGGACGGGTCTGTCGTCGTGGGCGGGGGCCCTTCGGCGGCGATCCCCCCCGGCGAGGCGTTCCGCTGGGAGCACGGAGTTATGACCGGATTGGGCCAACTGCCGGGGTTTCATAACCCTGGTAGTGGGGCGCAAGCGGTCTCACGCGACGGCACGACTGTCGCGGGCAGCAGTGGGTCCAACCTTGCGGAGCCAGAGGCGTTCCGCTGGCGAGACGGGTTGATGGTCGGCCTTGGCGACCTCCCCAATGGCGCGTCGGCAAGCGTCGCGTGGGGAGTGTCCGGCGACGGCGCCGTCGTGGTGGGGTACAGCGATGCGGCCGGCTCGGAGGCGTTCCGGTGGGAGAACGGGCAGATGACGGCTCTGCCGGGTCCGTGGGGCATCTTCTTCCAGAACACCACGAGCGCCCAGGCGGTCTCGGACGACGGGTCGATCATCGTGGGGTACGGAGGTTCAGC
>JBGPGM010000461.1:0-2741 GCA_041483855.1 Phycisphaerae bacterium
GATCCTCCGCGCGGGAGCGGACCCGGGGCGCTTGCGGCGGCGGTACATCCGGTTCGTCAAGAGCAGTTCGTCGGTGTTCTTCGGGCTGGTGGATCAGTACTACGACCACTCGTTCCGCGAACTGTTCCTCAACGGCACCGGCCCCGCCCAGGTGCACCGTGCGGTCATCTCGATCCTCGCCGGGCACGTTTTCCCACGCCCGGTGTTCTCGCTGCGCTGGCGGCTGTGGCTGTTCAATCTCTGTGTCGTGCTCAACCGATTCATGCCCCTGGTGCCGAGGCGGAGCGGCTTCTCGCTTCTGGGTGCGCCGGCGGATGCGGCGGGGGGCGCGTCCGAGAGCCCGCTCGCCGGGGTCGCATGAGCGTGCCGCCACTGCCATGCCGGGCCCCTCCCGCTTCGCCCGGGACCCCCTGCCGGCTGCTGGAACGGCTGGCCCTGCACGCCCGGGCGCGCCCGGATGCCGAGGCGTTCGGCGAGGCCGACCCCCGAGGGGGACAGGCGCCGCGCCGGGCCATCACGTATCGCATCCTGCACGAGCGCGTGCTCGCGCTGGCAGCGGCGCTGGGCGGGGAGGGGGGGGCGGCGGCTGGGGGCGTGGTGTTGCTCTCCTGTTCCAACCGTGTCGAGTTCCCGATCGGGTACCTCGGGGTCTTGGCCGCGGGCGGCGTGGTCATGCCTCTTCATCCGCGCCTGGCGACAGCGGAGCTGCTGGCGGTGGCGCGACAGGTGTCGGCCGCGGCCGTGATCGGCTCGGATGACACGATCGACGCCCTTGCGCCCGCGGGCCTGGCGGCGGTTCGGATCGGCGACCTGCTCGGCGCGGGGAGCGGGATTCGGGCTTCGGGCCCCGGACCCGAGGCACGAGGCCGGAGCCCCGAACGCCGACCCCCCATCCCCGGCCCCACCCTGCTTCTGCAGAGTTCGGGAACGACCGGCGTGCCCAAGGTGGCGATCCGGTCCGGCGGCTCGCTCGACGCAGTCGCCGGCGCGTGCGCCCCGGGGCTCACGACCGATGATCGCGTGCTGGCCTGCATCCCGCTGTGCCACTCCTACGGGATGGAGAACGGCCTGCTCAGCCCGCTGTGGGCGGGCTGCTCGGTGCGGCTCCTGGACGGATTCAACGGCGATGGGGGGGGAGCGGTGGTGCGGGAGTTGCGGTGCGGTGCGACCGTATTCCCTGGCGTGCCGTTCATGTTCGAGGCGCTGGCCAGAGTCATGGAGGACGGGCTCGGCGCGGGCTCGCTCCGCTTGGCGTACTCCGCCGGCGGCGCCATGCCGCCGGCGGTCGAGGCAAGGTTCCGCGAGGTTGCGGGGGCCGGCGTCGGTCAGTTGTACGGCGCGACTGAAATGGGCCTGGTTACCTTCAACGACCCCGGTGTGCCCGGGTTTGACCCTGCCTCGGTCGGCGCGCCCGTCGCGGGCGTGAGCGTCCGCATCCTCGACCCGGAGGATCCCGATCCCACTCGCCCGCTGGCGCCCGGCGCCGAGGGCCACGTCGCCGTGGCTGCTCCGTCGATGTTCTCGGGGTATCTCGGCGCCGAGGCTCCGATCGTCGGCGGCCACTTCCTGACCGGCGACCTGGGCTGCCTGGACGACCTCGGACGCCTGTATCTGACCGGCCGACTGAAACAACTGATCGATGTCGGCGGCGTCAAGATCAACCCCGCCGAGATCGAGCGCGTCCTGCTCGAGCACCCGGCGGTGGGGGAATGCGTCGTCGTTCCGATGCACCTGAGCGAGACCGTTGAGCGGATTCGGGCGGTGCTCACGCCGGCGCCCGGGCATGCGCCCGGGGCGCTCGTGCCGGACGACCTGCGCCGATTCGCAAAGGAGCGCCTCGCGCCGCACAAGGTGCCGCGGGTCTTTGAGGTTCGCGCCTCGCTGCCGCGCTCGCCGGCCGGCAAGATCCTGCGCCGTGAACTGGAGGGGTCCTGATGTCTAGGCTGCGCGGCGGCGTCGTGGTCCTGGCCTTGCCCTTGACTCTGCTCGCCGGGTGCGCCGCTCCTTTGCCGACCCATGCCTGGGCAGGCCCCGAGGAGGCGATGGAGGTGCTGCGGCAGCGTGCCGCGAGCGTGCGCACGCTCCAATCCTCCGCCCGAGTGGTGCTGACCCGAGCGGACGGGGAAACGGTGCACCTCGACGCCGCGCTCGTCGCTCGCTTTCCCGACCGACTGCGCCTGCGTGCCTGGAAGCTGGGCCGGGCCGTCTTCGATCTGACCTACGCGCCCGAGGGACTCTGGCTGGCGACAGGGCCAGAGATGGGCGCGGGCACCGAGGGACTCGACGCGAGCACCGCGGGGTTCGCCCGGGCCTGGTCGCTGTTCAGCGCGGATTTCTTCTCGCCCGCGATGGCGACGATCCCGCGCGACGACGGCGGGCCCACTCGCCCCACATTCACCGTCGAGCGCCGGCCCGATCCCGGGCGACCGGGGGAGGCAACGGCGGTGGGGCGAGGGGGGCTGATCGTGTGCGAGGTGGACCGCGCCACGCTCACCCCTCGGCGCTACACCGCGCTGGACGGGGCGGGCTCGCCCCGCTCGACACTTGTGCTGGACGGTTACCGTGACTTTGACGGCATCCTCTGGCCAACGCGGATCCATGCGGACAGCGAGGGCGGGTCGGTTGTCGTCTGGCTCGACTCGGCCCGGTTCAACGAGGAGTTGCCGGCGGGCGCGTTCGTTCCACCGGCCGGCGCGGTGAAGCGGCCATGACCGTCCCCGCCACTCCCGGCGCGCCGGGAC
>JBGPGM010000462.1:0-2739 GCA_041483855.1 Phycisphaerae bacterium
CTTCGGCTACCCCGCCTGCCCGGACATGTCCGACCAGGAAAAACTGTTCCGGCTGCTGCGCCCGGACCGGATCGGCTGCACGCTGACGGACAACTGGCAGATCGACCCGGAGCAGAGCACCAGCGCCATCATCGTGCACCACCCGCAGGCGAAGTACTTCAACGTGTGACGGCCGGCAGGAGCGCAAGGGCCAGGCGGGGGCGGCACACTCTGGCGCGGGGGTTGCTACCCTATTCCGGACCCGCCCGGAGCCACGCCATGCCGACCACTCACCGACGAATCCGCGCACTGCTCCTGCTGGGCGCCGGCGGGGGCGCGCTGTTCGCCGCCGCCTGCACCAACGATCTGAACAACGAACTGGCCATCGGCCCGGGCGTGACGATCGGGACGCTCACGCCGTCCGCGACCCCTTCGCCGGAGCGACCCCTCTCCAACGCGCTCCCCCCCGAGCCCATCGGGCCGTCGCTCATCAGCGCCTCCCGCGACAACTGGGCGATGACCACGTACCACGTGCCCGTCTCCGGCCCCACCCACCAGACGACCTACACGGGACGCAAGATCAACTTCACCAGGCTGGCCGCGCGCCAACGCAACGAGGCGCCGACCGATGCCAGTGTCCTGGAGACCGACAAGCCGCGCAACCTCCGCCGCGAGATCGCCGAGGGGATCGCCGCCCCAGGCGCGGCGCTCATCGACATCATCCTGCTCCTACCCCGGGCCATCGTCGGCCCACCGTGGAAGGTTTTCCGCAGTCCTTACGAGCCGCAGGAGCGCTGCCCGGCCCAGACGCTGATCACCGCCGCCACCCCCCCGCTCCCCCCGCTCGTCCAACCACCGCCACCGCCGCCCGCGGATGAGCCGAGCCCTCCGGCGGGTGAGACCCCGTCGAGCCCGCCGCCAACCCCACCACCCGCCCGATGACCCAACCGTCGTCCTCCCCACTACCGGCGCTGGACGAGCGCGGCCTGCCCGCGGGGTATGCGTTCCATCCGGAGTGGGAGGTCACGCCGCGCCAGGTGAAGTCGCGCCTGGACGGGCCCGACCCGCGCCCAATCGTGATGGACTGCCGGAGGCCGGACGAGTGGGCTCTCGGACGGCTCCCCGGGGCCGTCCACATCCCCATGGACCAGGTCGCGGCGCGCCTGGAGGAACTGGAGACCGATGACGGCGGTCGCGAACGCCCGGTCGTGGTGTATTGCCACCACGGCGGCCGTTCCATGCGGGTGACGGCGCTGCTGCGTCAGCATGGATTCAGCGGCGCCGTCTCGATGACGGGCGGGATCGACCTGTGGTCAATCGATGTCGATCCAGCGATTCCGCGGTACTGAGCCGGCGTCGCGAGAACCGCGCCCGACTTCAACGGCCGAGAACCCATAGGCTCGCCAGCACCACCAGGGCCACCAGGGCGATGCCCGCCACGGCAAGTGCGGCGATCGCCGACCGGAGCCTGCGCCGGCGGCGCTGCTCCTGGCGGAACGCGGCGACGGCCGGGCCCGGGTCCAGGGCGTCCACGCAGGCCCGCAGGCTCGCCAGGCGATCGGCCTGCTCCGGGCCGACGGCCTGGGTCATCAGTTCCTCGGCGCGCTCCACGTGCCGGGTCGCCGCGGTGCGCGAGCAGTCCATGGCGCGGCTGACGGCGGTCAGGTCCAGCTGGTCGACGCGCCCGAGGATCCAGGCTTCGAGGCACTGGCGCGGCATGGTGCGAGCAACGTCCAGGATGGCCAGCGCCTCGGGGCGAGCCGCCGACGGGTGCGTCGGGCCCGCCCCCGTGCGCCCGCGACGCTCCGGCTTGGCCTTGCGGGTGCCGTGCCAGCCTTCGGCGTGCCGAGCCGAGAGGACCACCAGGCGGTCCAGGTGGGCGGGGTCGAGAGTCTCAAGGCGGGGCTGGGCGGTGATGACCCGGGCCATGACCGCCGCCGCGCCGTCGGGGTCGCCGCCGTTGAGCAGATACGCAAGCCGCCACGCCCGACGCTGGTAAGCGTCGCCCCGGTCCATGGGCGATCGTAGGGGGCGGGCGTCGGGGCAAAAAAGACAGGAGCCCCGGACGAACCGGGGCTCCTGCGAGTGTCAGACTCTCGGCTCACTGCATGAGCCAAGGCTCGCGTTGTGGTTTCCCTCAATCAGGCCCGACGACGACGAGCCGCAATGAGGCCACCAAGGGCCAGGAGCGAAGCCGCGCCAGGAGCCGGCACGATGAAGTGCAGGACTTGGGGCTGCATAGTCCTGGGAGCATCGGCCTGCGGGGCGAAGAGGACGCTGCCGTCGGCCGGGACCGTGCAGTCCGGGGGCGTCTGCTGGATGATGTTCCACGCAAGGGCCGCGAGCTGGTTGCCGCCGACTGTCGCATCGTAGCTGGCGTTGGTGAGGAGGTTAAGGTTCGTGGTGAACTCAAAGAGGGAAACGAATGTGTTGCGCCCGCGCACCACCGCCACGGGCTGCGGAAGGGGCATGCCCGACGCATCGCAACCCCAAACGATCGACTGCGTGCCCAAGGTGGCGTCGATCGCGGTCAGAGCCGTGAAGGGGTCGGTGGAGGGAAGACCGTTGCCCGGGGGATTCGGCGCGAAGTTCCACGGAAGGATGCGGCCATTCGTGCGGGTGTTGGTCCCGCCGTTGTTCGGTCCGGTCAGGGACAGGGTGCCGACGTTCCAGCCGAGGAAGCCACCGGCCGGAGCAGCGCTGGTGGGGTCATCGAACACACCCATCTGGATGCGGATCCGGTGAGAGGTGCCCGGGACC
>JBGPGM010000463.1:0-2734 GCA_041483855.1 Phycisphaerae bacterium
ACGGTTGGCAACGCGGGGTTGAACCCCGCGATCACGGCAGGACGCCATGACAAGTGTACAGACCATGCTTGACCGTGCGGCCCGCGCGGTTGGTTCGACGACGCGCGGACCGGCAATGACCGCGTTGCTTCTGCTCGCGTTCGCCCTGGCCCTGCCGGGGTGCGCCTGGGACGAGAAGGAACTCGTTCCGCCGCAGGTGCTCGTCTCCCCGTACGACTCGTTGCGCGGGGACGTGCTGTGGGCCGTCGTACCGCTGGCCAACGAATCGGGCGTCTCGCTGGTGGACACGCTCGCAGTGAGCGACTCGCTGTGCTACACGGTGGGCCAGGTGCGCGGGCTGGCGGCCGTGCCGATGAACCGCACCCTGGCCGTCATGAACGCCAAGGGGATGGTGGGAATCCGGTCGCCGCAGGAGGCCAAGGACCTGGCCACGGCCCTGGGGGTTGACGGGCTGATCGTGGGAACGATCACGGCCTGGGACCCCTACAACCCGCCGAAGATCGGCCTGACGCTGGTGCTCCACGCCAAGGACGGCTCACTGGGAACCGAGAGGAAGGGGTGGGTGGACCCGAAGAAGCTCAGTGGAGCGTACAACGAGCCGTTGACCGCCGAGAACCAGTCGAAGGACCGGCCCGCGGCGGTCGTCTCCGAGCACCTGGACGCGGCCAGCCACGAGGTGCTGATGGACCTGCAGGCGTACGCCCGGGGACGGCACGACAAGGAGTCGGCCCTGGGTTGGAAGAGGTACACGGCGAGCATGGAGCTGTACACACAGTTCGCGTCGTACTGGACGGTCCGCCGGCTGCTCGAGGAGGAGCGGCTGAGGCTGGCCCGCCCAGCGCGGAGCGAGGGACAGGTCGCTCGCTAGCCCGTCGGCCCGAACACGGCCGCCGGCAGGCGGGCCGTTGACGGGAGCGTTCGGGCATGGCCAGCGATGGAACCAGAGTGGAACGACCCGGGGCAGGCGCGCCCGATGCGGCACGTGTGGCCGGCGACAGCACCCGCCACGAGCCCGTCACCCTCGTCAAGGGCGCCCACCGCTGGACGTTCTCCTGTGACCAGGGGTGCGAGGCCGCCCTCCTCCAGCGGATCTCGGAACTGGCCGGTGCAGGCGTGCGCGACGGCACCGGTGGCGTAGCGGGCGCCGGGCTGGACTGGTTCGACGCTGCCCTGGTCAGCCACCAGCTGCGCCATCGCCTCCGCCCGGGGCTGCACCGCAGCCAGGAACGCAACGAATCGGACTTGTGACCGAGGTTTCCCTGCCGCCCAACGGACTGGGCGGGGACGGAGTGTCAGACATGGCCAGTTTGCAGATCATCGCAGCGTTCTCCAGTTACCTGCTCGACGAGCGGCACTTCAGCCAGTACACGGCCCGCTGCTACGGGGCCGACCTGCGCCAGTTCGTCGAGTACCTGGGTGAGGAGTTCGCCATCCCCGAGAACGACGCCGGCGAGCAGACGGCTTACGCCGGCTACGCGGCCGTCAACGGCACGGCCAACGGTGTCGCCGCGCAGACCGCCCCCAAGACCATCACCGCCGTCATCTGCGAGGCTACGCCGGAGACCATCCGCGGCTTCCTGGCCTTCCTGGGCACGAAGGATTACTCCGCGGCCACGATGGCCCGCAAGATCGCCACGCTGCGGTCCTTCTACAAGTGGGGCCAGAAGCGCGGCGTCACCCGGTCCAACCCCATGACCGCCATCCGCACGCCCCGCCAGAGCAAGCGCCTTCCCAAGGCCATTTCGATCGAGCAGGTCGAACGGTTGCTGTGCACGCCCAGCGACAAGGAGGTGCTGGGGATGCGCGACCGCGCCATGCTCGAGACGCTGTACTCGACGGGTATCCGCGTGAGCGAGCTGGTGGGGCTCAACGCCGGTGACGTGGACGAGAACGGCGAGGCCCTGCGCGTCCGCGGCAAGGGCAAGAAGGAGCGCCTGGTGCCGCTGGGAACCCACGCCCTGGCCGCGGTCCGGCGCTACCTGCAACTGGCCCGCGCGGACGCTCGATTCGCGGGGCTCTGGGCGGCTGGCAACGGGTCCGAGCCCCTGTTCGTCAACAAGCACGGCAAGCGGCTCAGTTCCCGCTCGGTCCGCCGCAAGCTGGACAAGTACCTCAAGACGGCCGGCCTGGACCCCGGGATCAGCCCGCACACTCTCCGCCACTCGTTCGCCACGCACCTGCTGGACAACGGGGCAGACCTGCGGAGTGTGCAGGAACTGCTCGGCCACCAGTCCCTGAGCACGACCCAAATCTACACCCACCTGACAACCCAGCGCCTCAAGGAGGCGTACGACAGCGCCCACCCGCGCGCCGAGGCGGGTTAAGCGGGGACGGGATCGAGAAATCTCGACAGCGAGGGATCAAGCCGCTATTCAGGAGCCCGGGATCGATGGCCCGGGCTCCTTGTCGCGCGGATCAGGGCGGTGGAGCCGGCGGGCGCGCCGTGCCGCGCAGCGCCGCTTCAAGGTCGGCCTGCAGCGGATCCTGGTGCGAGGCCCGCGAATCGACCGGGATCACGGCCGCCAAGGTTCGGTCGGCGCGAATGACGACGATCGCCGCCGTGGCGCCGGGGAGGAATCGGTCGATCGTGGCCTTGGCCGAGGTGGCCCAGAGCGGCGCCGCCGCAGCGGCCCCTGCACCCCCCCCCCCCCCCCCCCCCACCCCACAGGCGACCCGCGCGGGCCCCAGCGTGGCCCCCCCAAACACGCGCGCCCAGACAAAGGTTGGAGCCCCG
>JBGPGM010000464.1:0-2730 GCA_041483855.1 Phycisphaerae bacterium
CGATTCACCTGGTTTTCGTCTGTCCGATCCTTGGCCAAGGCGTCGAGCTTGTTGAGCGACGCCGGATGGGCGTAGGTGTTGAAGACCATGGCCTTGAGGGTGCCCCACAGGCCGCCAAAGCTGGAGAAGGTGTGGTTGACGGCGCTAGGCTCATAGCCGCAGTGGACCATGCACTGCTGGCAGGCCTTGTTGCCGCTGGCCCGGCCGTAGCGCTCCCATTCCGTCGTCTCGATGAGTTCGCGGAACGTGTCCACGTAGCCGTCCTGGAGCAGGTAGCACGGCTTCTGCCAGCCGAAGATGTTGAACGTGGGGTTCCCCCACGGGGTGCACTCGTACTCGCGCTTGCCCATGAGGAACTCGAGGAACAGCGCGGACTGGTTGAACTTCCACTCGGGCTTGCGGTTGGCCAGGATCATCTCGAACAGGCGGTTGGTCTTGCGCCGCTCGCCCAGGAACGACTTCTGGTCCGGGGCCTTGGGGTAGGCGTAGCCGGGCGAGACCATCATCCCCTCGACCCCCAGCTCCATCATCTCGTCGAAGAACGCCCGGACGGAGTTCGGGTCCGCACCGTCGAAAAGTGTCGTGTTCGTGGTCACGCGGAAGCCCATCTCCACCGCCAGCCGGATCCCCGCGGCCGCGATGTCGTACGTCCCCTCGCGGCAGACAGCGAAGTCGTGGTGCTCTTCCTGGCCGTCCATATGGACCGAGAATGTCAGGTATTTGCTCGGCTTGAAGGCGCCCTCTTCCAGACGCTGCTTGAGCAGCAGAGCGTTGGTGCACAGGTAGATGTACTTCCGGCGGGCCACCAGCCCCTCGACGATCTCCTTGATCTGCGGGTGCAGCAGCGGCTCGCCGCCGGGGATCGAGACCATGGGCGCGCCGCACTCATCCACCGCGTCGAAGCACTGCTCGGGCGTCAGGTCCCGCTTGAGGATGTGGGCGGGGTACTGGATCTTGCCGCAGCCGGCGCAGGCGAGGTTGCAGCGAAAGAGCGGCTCGAGCATCAGCACCAGCGGGTAGCGCTTGACGCCGCGGATGCGCTGCTTGAGCACGTACGAGGCCACCGTCCACATCTGGCTGAGCGGAACACCCATGCGGGCTCCTGGGCGACTGGCGAGGCATCCGGCACCCCGACGGTCAGCCGAGGTTAGGGGTGACTATACCAACATCGGCTCGCGCCGGCCACTTTGCGGGCGCGCCAACGCTCGAATCCCGATAGGTGGGCAGGCGTCCGTATACGCCGGACCGTGCCGCGCGGCGATGGGCGGCGTCGCGGCGGTGGGTGGATGGTCAAGGAAGGGGCCACGATGCGGCTATTGGCACTCGTCGGGCCGGGAACGAACTCCCGCTGCAACTTCATGGACCTGCTGCGCGGCGCGCAACTCGCCGGGCACACGGTGTTCGTCGAGGACACGGTCCTGTTCACCGCCCAGCACCAGGCGCTCCAGCAGGCGGCCAAGGGCGAGCCGCATGCGGCGGCGCGTCTGGAGGATTACCGCGCCGGCTACGCCCGCTACCTCGGGCACACGCTCCGAACGCGGCGCTGCGATGCCGTCGTGTGCCTGTGGGTGGACCCGACGACGATGCTCCCGTGGGTCAAGGCACGCCCGGACAGCCAGACGGCGACCTTCCTCGAGGCGGCCGGCATCCCCGCGGTGTACTGGTGGCTCGATGCGCCCTTCTGGGCGTACGGAGGGCAGGGGCCGCGCCTGCTTGATCGCAGCCTCTACACCGGGCCGCTCCACCTCCACGTCGTGAACAACCCGGGCACTGCGGACGAGATGCGCCGGATCTTCGGACTCAAGCACGTCATCGCCCAGCCCTACGGAGTTGACGAGGCGATCTTCCGCCCGATGTCCGGCACGTCCGACGGGCCGCGGGAATACGACCTGGCCATCTGCGCCGGCGTCGGCGATGAGCCGCCCACGGAGATCATGAAGGCCGAACTGGAGAAGGCCGAGCCGAGCGTGACCGCTATTCGGCGCTCGCTGGCCGAATCGCTGGCAGGCAAGGTCGGCGCCGTCATCGAGGGCGCAGCCCCGAGGCTTGCGAAGGAAGCCTGCTCCGCGCTGGCGAGGGCCTGGCTCGCCGAGCAAGTGCGCGACCCCGATCGTCCGATGCTCCACAAGTTCGAAGCCGCCGTCGCGACGACTCCTGGCGCTGAGCCCATCGTTGCGGCACTCACGGCAAGTCCGACCGCCGGGATCCACTGGGCCGCGGCGACGCACCAGGTCCGGCGCGTGGACGCGTGGCAGCGGGCGTTCACGGCCGCGTACCTGTCGCGCCGGTTCAAATGCCTCATCGTCGGGCACGCGGCGCCGGCCTGGGAACAGGCGGGCTGGGGGGTGCGGGGCGAGCGGACCGGTTTCGTCGGCTACCACGAACTGAGCGCCTGCTACGCCCGCAGCGCGGCCGGGCTGAACGTGATGCGCTACCAGGACGACATCGGGCTGAATCCGAAGGTCCTGGAGATCGCCGCCAGCGGCTGCGTGCCGCTGCAGCGCCGACGAGTGGGGCTGAGCGAGGCCTTCGTCGAGGGGGAGGAGGTGGTCGCATTCGCGAGCCCCGCCGAGGCGGCCGACCGACTCGGCAGGCTCCTGGCGGATACCAAGGCTCGCGACCGGATCGGTCGCGCCGCGCTGGCCCGGGTCCGACAGGAGCATACCTGGACCCACCGCGCCGCGGAGCTGTTCCAGAGGGTCGCCACCCCGCTGCCGGGTGGGTAACCAA
>JBGPGM010000465.1:0-2726 GCA_041483855.1 Phycisphaerae bacterium
CCCGCCGGACGCGCCCCGGGCCGCCGTGGGGCCAACGGTGCCCCGGGCCCGCCGCGTACCCGGGACGGGCGCCCTTGCTCAGGGCTACAGCCGCCCGTCTCTTCCGGTCATTGGAAGATACAAGCCAACGCCGCCGGAATGATCCGAAACGGGTCGGAGCGAGCCCGCCGGAACCTACGGGCAGCTGGCGAAGAAGGCGGTGAGGAAGTCGAAGAAGTCCTGCGAGTTGGTCACGCCGTCGCAGTTGAAGTCGGCGGTGCAGATGGTGTAGGTGACCTCGTTGCTGGTGACGCTGCCGCAGGGGCTGGTGACGACGGCGCGGATCTGGTAGTGCGTGACGCCGGGGCAAGGGTGGATGCCGATGGTCACGCTGGGCGAGTTGATGGGTGTGGCGTAGGCGAACCCCCCAGGGCCGCCGCCGCACGGGAGCGGGAAGGGATCGTTGCCCAGCGTCTGCCAGACGGGGCTGGGGGGCGGGGCGGTCTGGATCTGCCATTGATAGGTGAACGGGCCGGCGCCCGCCCCGGTGACGGAGAACATGGCGGAACCGGAGGGGCACGCCGTCGCCGGCTGGGGCTGGGTCATCGCGGCCTGCGTGAGCACCGCGGTGCCCTGCGGCCTGCCGGCCGCGTCGCGCCCGTCGAGCTGGTACAGGCGGTCCGAGCCCGCCACGTACTCGATGGAGCTGCCCCATCCGCCGTCGTAGGGCGCGGTTGGCCCGGCGGCCCAGCTCTGCGCGGCGATGTCGAAGACGTACAGCAGACGGTTGGTCTCGGCACCCATCACAAGCAGTCGATGGTGCGCCGCATCGGCGCTCAGGGAGATCCCCCACACGTCGATCCCGCCGCTGCGGAAGCCGGGCACGACCGCCCAGTCCCGCAGCGACGGTGTGCGCGACCAGGTGTTGCCCGCGATGTCGTAGACATCCAGGTACGAATCCGATCCGTTGACCGCCCCGCCGGCAAAGCCGCCGCGCCACACGTAGATGCGCCCGTCCAGGTATTCGGCCTCCGATCCCGGGCTCCATGAGTCCGGCGCGGCCGCCGTCGCGCCGAACCAGGAATTGGCCGCCGGGTCGTACACGCCGAGTTTGGTCAAGAGCGTCGCGTCGCCGCCGGCCGCGGGCGTCTGGACCGCGACGATCGTGGCGTAGAGCCGAGCGCCCATGGGGTCGTACGCCAGGGCCTCGTTGCAGACCAGGTGCCCATTCACCATCGTGGGCGCGCGGGATGTCCATGCGTTCGTGCCCGCGTTGTAGGCGTAGAGGCGCGGGCCGTTGCCCGCCCCGGTGGTCGTGTCGAACCCCAGCCCCACGGTCGCGAAGTAGAGCCCGGCCGCGAACTGAAGATCGCCCCCATCCTGCACGCCCTCGGGCACGGCGGCCCTGGCGATGTACCGCCCCGTCGGTGGATCGAAGAGCGAGAGCCGCGTCGAGTTCGTGCTCTCCAGCAGCAGGAGGCTGATCCCGTCGGTGGCGAAGTGCACCCCGTTAGTCGTGTCGAAGACCGCGCCCGTGCTCCGCGTGTTGCGCCCCAGATCGGTCCACACATGGTCGCACAGCGTCGCCGGATTGTTCAGGTTGCCCAGGTCCGGCGATCCGATCAGCGGGTGTGGATCCCCGGGCGCGGCGATCAGCCCGCCGTTGGTGTACGGCACCTGGGTGTCGCCCAGCCCATCGCCGTCCGTGTCCACCCCCGCGTAGTTGAACCACCAGTTCCCGCCCAGCGTCGGCCCGCCCACGATGTTCATCCCCGGCGTCGGCGTGACCGACCAGACGTTGCCGGCCCCGTTGCTTGTCGCCGTCGCGGCATACGGCCCACCGAAAAGGTTGTTGACGATCAGGCAGTTGGTCGTCGCGGTCAGGACCATCGCCGTGGCGAAGTTGCTGTGGATGCGGTTGCCGCGGATCGTGTAATCGCCCGACGCGGCCGGGTTGGGCAGATTCAGGCACGGCGTATTGACCGGAAAGTGCGCCAGTCCGTCGGTCCGCAGCACGATTCCGTTCCCGCCGTTGCCGATGATGTTGTTGTCCTCGATCGTGTTGTGCTGGCCGTGCTCGATCTCGATCCCATTGGTGTTGTTGGCCCGGATGCTGTTGCCCCGGATCACGTTCCCATCGTGCGAATACCCCAGCCAGAACCCGTAGTTGCTTCCGTCCGCGGTATTCCCGATGAACTGGTTGCCGCTGGAGAAGGTCGCCTCGAATGCGTTGGCCCCCGCGTTCGACGCGTTGTTCCCTTGGATCAGGTTGTTGTTGCTCGGGCAGCCGTTCTCGTTGCCGATGAAGAAGCCGTCGCCGCCATACTGGAACGAGTTGTTCAAGATCTGGTTGTTGCTCGAACCGCTCACGAGCAGAAAGCCCGCCGAGTCGTTGAGATTGATCCGGGTGCACCGGTCGGCGGTGTTGTCGTGCACCACGTTCCCCGTCGAGGCGTTCAGGTGCACGCCCCACCCCGTGTTGTCCGAGGCATCGTTGTGATCGACCGTGCTCGTCGCCACGTTGTACAGGTCGATGCCGTTCTCCTGGTTCCGCATCGTGTTGCGCGAGACTGTTGCGCCCGTCACGTTGCGCAGGAAGAGCCCGCCCCCCAGGTTCGTCCGGTCCCCCAGGTTGGGGCCGACATTGATGATCAGGAACGGCGGGCTCGACGTCCGAGACGCCGGGTCCACCCAGTTGCCCGACAGGTCGTTGTCCAGCACCTGCACGCCCGCGCCGCTCTCGACGC
>JBGPGM010000466.1:0-2704 GCA_041483855.1 Phycisphaerae bacterium
CATCGGCTCCGCCACCATCAGCACCTGCTTGGCGCCAGCGGTCTCCGCCGAATCGCGCACCGCGCGGCGTTCCACCTCGGTAATTCCGGAGGGGACGCAGACGATGACCCGCGGCTTCACCCGGAAGAGATGGCGGTCGATGATCGTCTTGAGGAAGAAGCGCAGCATCTTCTCGGTCACGTCGAAGTCGGCGATCACACCGTCCTTGAGCGGCCGGACGGCGAGAATCCCGTCGGGCGTGCGGCCGAGCATCCGCTTCGCCTCGAGCCCGATCCCCTTGATCTTGCCCGTGGCCTTCTCGATCGCGACGACGGAGGGCTCGTTCAGCACGATGCCCTCGCCCTTCACATAGATCAGCGTATTGGCGGTGCCAAGATCCACGGCAATCTCGTTTGCCGGGCTCCAGGCTCCGATTCTGAAGTTCGGCCAGCGTAGTCGCACGTGTCGTCTTGTTGAAAGAGGGAGGCGGGCGCGAGCAACTCAAGGTAATGAAATGCGTAACCCCAAGCAAGGATGAAGCTTGACGCTCCTTCCCGCCGCCGCTACCGTTCCGCCATGCGTCGCGTCAAGCCCGCCGAAATCGCCGTCGTGGACCTGGCCGTGTGTGACCGCTGCGGGCTGTGTCTCCCGCTCTGCCCCCCCGAGTCGATCCACCTCGAGCTCAACGTCCTGACGGTCGATCAAGACAGCTGCACCGGGTGCGAGAAGTGCATCGCCCCCTGCCCCGTCGGCGCCCTCGCCATGGCCCCCTATGCCTGACCTCGACGTCCTGGTGGTCGGCGGCGGGCCCGCCGGGGCGGTGGCGGCCTGGCAGGCCAAGCAGGCGGCGCCCGAGCTTGACGTGGTGCTGCTGGAACGTGACCGCGCCATTGGGTCACCGGTCCGGTGCGCCGAGGGGGTGGGCGACGCCGGGCTGCGTGAGTTCGCCGACCCCGACGGCGGGGGGCGAGAGGGGGCAGCCGATTGGGTCGCGCGCAAGATCTCCCGCGTGATCTTCCTCGCGCCCGACGACACCGAGGTCAAAGTGGCCGAGCGCGACGTCGGGTGGGTACTGGACCGCACGCGCTTCGATGCCCACCTCGCGGCGCAGGCGGCTGCCGCCGGCGCCGCCGTGCTGGTGGGGACGGAGGCGACCGGAATGACCCGGGCGGCGGACGGCCGCTGGCACGTCCGCGTGAAGCAACGGGGGGTGGAGGAAATCTACCGGGCGCGCGTCGTGATCGGAGCCGACGGCGTCGAGGCGATGGTGGGGCGCTGGGCGGGCATCGACACGCGCGTACCGGCGCGCGACATGGAATCATGCGCCCAGTACGTGCTCCAGAACATCGACTTCGATCCCGACGCCATCTACCTGCAGTTCGGGGAGCGCATCGCACCGGGGGGCTACGCCTGGATCTTTCCCCGGGGGGTGGGCAGCGCGAACGTCGGGCTCGGCCTCGTCGCCCTGAAGGCCGACGGCCGGAACGCCCGTGAGTACCTGGACGCCTGGGTCGCCCGGCGCTATCCCGCCGCCGCACGGACCGCGCTCACGGTGGGAGGCGTGATCGTGCACACCACGATCAAGCGGACCTGCTCGGACGGCGTACTGATCGCGGGGGACGCCGCCCACATGATCAATCCCCTGTCGGGGGGCGGCATCGTCAACGCGATGAAGGCGGGCCGGCTCGCGGGGAGCACCGCCGCCGCGGCGATCCGCGAGGGGGACACGAGCGAGCGGCGGCTTGCGGCCTACCACAAGGCCTGGATGGACCTGCTGGGCGACGACCACCTCAAGTACTACCGCATCAAGCAGGCGCTCGAGAACCTGGATGACGCGTTCTTCAATCGGTTGGCCAGGTCCGTGAATGGTATCCCGCAGGAGAAGCGGTCTCTGGGGAGGATCTTTGCGCATGCGCTCGTGAAGCATCCGCTACTGATCCCGGTGGCGGCGCGGTTTTTTATCTAGCGCAGCTTGAGCATCAGGCTCTTCCCGACGGCGCAGCGATTCGCGACGTGCGCCACAAATCGCCCCAACGCTCCCAGCCCATCCTGCCGCAACCCGAACGGCGTGGCCCCCCGGTCCCAGACGTAGACCGGCACCCGGGCCAGATTGAGCCGAGCTCCGCTCCCTCGCACACCCCCGAACCCCAGATCGTAGCCGGCCGCCGTCGCGAGCCGCTCGACCCGCGCGTCCACCGCGCCGAATGGGTAGGCCACCGCCCGTCCGGCGGCAGCGCCGAGCCGGGCCACCAGCGTGTCCCGCGCGCGCCCCAGCTCGTCCGCTGCAACGTCGGCATCCGCCCAGGTGAGGCGCCGGTGCGTCGCACCGTGCGAGGCGAACTCGAACCCGCGCGCCCGCCAGCGCTCGATCTCGGGCCAGTCGAGGTGCGCTAACCGGCGCCAGGTGTAGCGCACGTCCCACGTGTTGTCTCGACCGATGAAGTCGGTGATCAAGAACGTCGTAGCGGTGAAGCCGAGGCCCGCAAGGAGGGGATAGGCTTGCTCGGCGAGCGAGGCATAGCCGTCGTCGAAGGTAAGGAGAAACGTGCGTGGTGCGTGGGGAATGGTGTCGGGGCCCGCGAATTCGGCGAGGGTCAGTGTACGCCAGCCGGCGCGCGCCAGCGACTCCATCTGTCGAGCGAACACGGGCTGCGAGACGCGCGTCACTCCCAATTCGAGCGGGCCGCCGATGCGGTGGTAGCAGAGAACGGGGGGAGTCACGCCG
>JBGPGM010000467.1:0-2695 GCA_041483855.1 Phycisphaerae bacterium
GTCTCCGGCGCGGCGGCAGCCGCTGTCGCCGGCGGGCTGTAGCGGATCAACCCGTCGCGCTCGATCTCCAACAGTTCGAGCCGCTCGAGCACCTGGTTGAAAACGACCCGCATCCCCACGCCTTCGAACTCGTAATCGAACGTCGAGGTCGTGTGTCGATCCATCGTCGAAAACTCGCCCAACTCGGTTGTAAACGACAGCGAGTCCGTCTCGAACCTCAGCGACGCGGTGTCGACCTCGGGGTTGATCGGGCGGGCGGGCGATCCGTCCGACGGCGGCGGCGGAGCCGGGTAGAGCGTCGCGATCACGCCGCCTTCGAACCGGCCGGATTCCGGTGGCTGGGACATGGTCACCAATCGCACGCGCCCCCGGGCGGCCTGGATGTGGAGCGTCCGTCCGTCCTTGAGATAGATCCACGCGCGCGGCTGGTCCAAGTCCGAGTACCCCTTGCCCGCGGGCTGGAGCGACTGCCACTCCAGTTCGTTGGCGATCCGGTTCGGGTCGTTCTTGTCCACCGACTGGATGCGGGCCTTGCCGGTGCTCTGCAGGAACTCCGCCACGTCTGTGACCTTGGCCGAAGGCGGGGGCTGTGGGACGACGGCCGCCGGGCCGGTGGGCAGTTGCGGGCGGCTGCGGATGACGAAGAACAGAACCACGCCCGCGGCGATCAGCGTGAACGCCAAGGCCAGCAAGAGTCCAGTGGCCTTGGTGCTCAGGGCGGGGCGGGGACGGGGAGCCATGGGGCTATGGTAGCGGCAGGTGGACTCGGGCAGGGCGGCGTCCGGTCACCTAAACAGGGGGGTCAGGACAAACCAACCCGCCTCGCGTCTAGTCGAATAGGGCGGCGGCCCGGTCGAGCATGCCGCGGGCTGTGAGCAGGTGCTCGATTGCCTCGCGAACGGCCCCGCGTCCGCCGGGCCGGGTGGTGATGAAGGCGGCGAGGGCCTTGACGCGCGGATCGGCGTCGGCGACGGCCATCGGGTAGCCGACGCGCCGGAGGATGGGCAGGTCCGGCCAGTCGTCGGCGAGGAAGGCGATGTGCGCGGCGTCGATGCCCGTGCGGGCGATGAGGGCGTCCAGCGCGCTGGCCTTATCGTGGGACCCCTGGATGACGTCGGCGATGCCCAGTTCGGCACAGCGGTGCTGCAGGGCGCGCCCAGCGCGCCCTGTGACGACGGCCGCGCGAAAACCGAGGCGCTGCCAGACGCGCAGGCCGGTGCCGTCGCGGATGTTGAAGCGCTTGATCTCGCTTCCGGCGTCGGTGAGGAAGACGGAGCCGTCGGTCAACACGCCGTCAACGTCGAGCGCCAGGAGGGTGATGGTGGAGGGGAGGGAGGGCATGGGTCGAGAGCAGCAGAACAGCAAGGCGGCGAAGCAGCATGTTCGGAACAGCGTTGCCCTGCTGCTCGATCAATCGTTGTCGATCAACTTCATCGCGATCAGGTCCTGCACGTCGAGCATCCCCACCGGTCGGCCGTTGCCGTCGATCACGGGGATCTCGTCGCGGCGCGACTCGCGCACCATCCGCACCGCGTCGCGCACGAGCGCCGTGTCCGGCAGCGTCGCGGGGTTTCGGGTCATCAGGCCGCCGATCGGACGCGTCAGCAGCGAAGCATCCTTGAGAATCAGCCGGCGCAGGTCCGCGTCGGTAAAGATCCCGGTCAGCAGCCCGCCGGCCGACGAGACCACCAGCAGCGCGCCCGGCCGGCGCACGCCCGGCGAGTCCGCGGCCGCGAGGGCCTGGGAGACCGAGAGATTGTCGGGCACCGGCGTCAGGTTGCGCCCGACGGTGAAGCGGAGGATCTCGGTCAGCGGGCGCAGCAGGCCGCCGAGCGACCCGCCGGGGTGACGCTTGGCGAAGTCGTTGTCGGTGAAGTTGCGCCGGCGTGCGGCGCACAGGGCCAGGGCGTCGCCCAGCGCCAGCATCGCCGTCGTCGAGCAGGCGGGGGCGGGCGAGGGGAACGACTCGTCGGCGTGCCCGATCGACAGGGCCGCGGTGGCGAGGCGGTCGAGCGACGCCGGCATCGGGCCTGACGGATCGGCAGCGGGCGCTCCCTGAGGTTCGCGGTTCGGATCGGCATCGCCGCGCGTGATCGAGACGATCGGCACACCGTCCTGCCGCAGGATCGACGCCAGCGCCACGACCTCGTCCGTTTCGCCCGAGTAAGACAGGGCCAGGCACAGGTCGTTGGGGCGGAACCGGCCCAGGTCCCCGTGCGCGGCCTCGGCGGGGTGTACGAAATGGGATGGGATCGCCAACGACGAAAGCGTCGCGCTGATCTTGGCTCCGACCAACCCGGACTTACCCAACCCCGTCACCAGCACCGTGCCCCCCCTGTCGGCGCAGCGGACGATCAGGTCCACCGCATGGTGGAAGGACGGCCCGATCCGGCCGGCCAGCGCGGCCACGGCGCCGGACTCGGCGGCGAGTAACTGCCGGGCGAAGGCGGCCTCGGCAGCTGCGGGCGCGTCAGGGGTGCGGGCGGGCGTCTTCGCCGCGGCGAGGGGTGCTGGCGATCGTGGCATGGAATTAGGGTAGACTGGCAGCGAAGAAGAGACCGGGGGTCCTCTGAAAGGCTGGGGGCGAGTACGACCATGAGCACGGCCGACTACACGGTAAGGCTGGAGGCGTTCGAGGGTCCTCTGGACCTGCTGCTGTTCCTCATCCGGCGCGCGGAGGTGGAGATCACGGACA
>JBGPGM010000468.1:0-2690 GCA_041483855.1 Phycisphaerae bacterium
GCGGATCCAGATACGCGAAGTCGAACGACCCGAGCGTCGCGGTCAGCTCGCACGCGTCGCCGCGTACGGCGGCGCCCGAACCCGGGAGCAGCTCGGGCGCGCGCAGCTCGAGCGGCCGGAACGACCGGGCCGCCCACTGCTTCACGTAAGCCATCTGCACGCCGGTGGTCGAGTCCACGCGGTCCGCGGCCTCCATCAGCGACACGAGCAGGACGGCCTCGAGGGCCGGCGGCAGGGACCAGGCCGCGATGCGATCGCGGAGCGCCTCGATCCGCGTGCCGTTCTTGGGGTGGAAGAAGCGGGATTGCTGGCAGAAGGTGCGGGTGAAGTAGCCGGGGGGCGCGCCGGCGCGGGTGCGGGCCGCCAGGCCGTTGAGCTCGTCCACGAGGCGGGGCGCGTCGGGCAGGACGTCCTGGGCGTCGGCCTCGACGTAGCAGCGGGCCAGGGTGTGGGCGTAGGCGTTGTGGTCGTTGGCCAGCACGCGGTAGCCGGCGCGTTTGAGCGCGTGCCCGACGCGGGACGTGCCGCTGAAGAGATCCGCGACGGTGCGCACGCCGGGCAGCGCATCGACGACCTGGACGATCCGCGGAACCAGCGTGCGCTTCGAGCCCAGGTACTTGATCACGGCACGGCGAGTGTAGCGGGCGTGGGGCGATCGCTTGCCCTGCCGGCGCGAGCGGGGACCGGGGCTGTGGGCGGCCCCGGTCCCCGAGTTTCTCTACTCCGCTCCTGCGTTGTCCGGGTGCTACCGGCGGCGGCGGGAGAGCAGCAGGCCGCCCAGCGACGCCAGCGCCAGTGTCCCCGGCGTCGGGACCTGCAGGCCCATCTCGCCGATCACCTGCACCTGCCCGGTGAATGGCGTCGCCGTGGTCCAGCCGCTCGCCTGGCTGAAGGTGAAGTCGGTCATTCCCACCGTGAATCCCGGCAGGGACACGCAGTGCCCGTTGACCACGTCGAGACTCGTCCCGATCGCCGGCGCGTGGCCCCCGCCCAGCACGTAGTCGTCCAGGTCCACCGTCACGAAGACGTCGAAGAAGGAACTGGCCAGGTCCGCGGCCCCGATGCGCCCGGTGCCGGCCAGCGTGCCGACCGCCTGGGTCAGGTCCGACATGGTGTAGTTGCCCGGCGAGCCGGTGACCATCGCGAAGCCCGTGGTGGTCTGGTGCAACCCGAGGGCCAGCGGGTCCTGCACGACGGACAGGTCCGTCAGCCACCCCTCGCTGATCTGCAGGCGGTGGCCGGAGGGCAGCGTGCCGTCGTAGACCGGGTCGCCGTAGCGGAAGCCGAGGAGGGTGTTATAGACCGTGATGTGCGAGTCACGGTTCTTGGTGATGTCCACGTTGCCGGCCAGTGCGGTCAAAGGGGCCGCGCCGCACGCCGCGATGATCGCCAGAATCTTCGTCGTCTTCATGATTGGTCTCCCGTCGAGTGTCCGTGTTGCCGACCGGTCCGCGTTCTCGGCGCGACGCGCGCCGCGCGGGCCGGCTTGTTCGCCACGGGATGCAGCGACGGACCGGATGTCACACTCACGCGCGCCGGCGGAAGGGGATTCAATGCGAAGGACCCGAAGACAGGACGAAGGGCGCGGAGCCGGACCAGTCTCCGCTTGGCGCTCTTCGTCCCTTCTTGGCGGCCTTTGCGTCGGAACGCGGGGTTCTCGGACCGCTCCGCGCTCAGAATCGCTTGTGTACGTCGCGCTGCGCCGGCGGCTTGACGCCCAGGATCGCCCGCGCCAGCGGGACATCCGCCGGGCGCGTGATCTTGATGTTCGTCGGCTCGCCGGGCACCACCACGACCGGTTCGCCCAGTCGCTCGACGAGCTGGGCGTCGTCCGTGCTCGTCAGGTCGGCCTGCGCGTAGGCGCGGCGCAGCAGGGCCAGCGCAAAGACCTGCGGCGTCTGCACTGCCACCAGGCGCGCCCGGTCGATCGTCTCTTCCACCAGGCGCGCCGTCGCGCGCGCCGCGCCCCCACCTGCGCCCAGGATCGCCGCCAGCGGGTCCGGCTTGGACGCCGCGACCGTCGTGGCCGTCACGCGCTTGAGCGTGTCGGGCACGTCGATCGCCGGGATGACCGCCGCGTGCCCGCCGTCGCCCGCGGCCTGAAAGACCCGGTCGATCAGGGCGGCGGAGGTACACGGCCTGGCCGCGTCATGCACGGCCACGTGCGTGATGGAGCCGTCGGCGGGGACCAGCGACAGCGCGTTGCGCACGGTCTGGTACCGGTGCGCGGGCCCCCCGGCGCACAGGTGCGCCCCGAGCATCGCCAGCTTGTCCGCGTGCCGATCCTTGAACGCGGCCATCGCCTTCTCATCCGCCGGGCCCGCGACGATCACCAACGTCACGTCCGGGTGCTTCGTGAAGAGTTCGACGGTGCGCTGCAGCACCGGCCGGCCGCCCAGGTCCTCGTCCAACTTCGAGCGCGGCCCCAGGTCGATGCCGCCCGATTCGGCGTCCGCTTCGGCGAAGCGCCGCGACGAGCCGGCCGCGGGGATGATGACGGCGACGTTCACGCCCACAGCGTAGCGGGCGAGCCGGCGCGCGTCACAGGACCGCCCGCGCGGCCACGATCGCCAGCGACACCACCACCAACGCCAAGGGCACGGCCGCCAGCCCCGCCGCGCCCCGGGCAAAGCCGACACCGGCCGGCGCGTTCGCCTGCGCGGCGCCGCCGCCCGAGGGCCCGCCGGCCC
>JBGPGM010000469.1:0-2677 GCA_041483855.1 Phycisphaerae bacterium
CGCTTACCAGCCGCCGCGGCCGCCGCGGCTGCCACCACCGCCGCCGCCGCCCCCGCCACCACCGCCGCTGCCGCCGCCGCCGAATCCGCCGCGACGGCCACCGCCGCCGCCGCCGCCACCGCCGAACCCGCCGCGGGACTCGCGGGGCTTGGCCTCGTTGACGACGATGGCTCGGCCATCGACCTGCTGGCCGTTCATGGCCTCGATGGCGGCGCGGGCCTGGTCGTCGTTGGTCATCTCAACGAAGCCGAAGCCGCGGGGCCGGCCGGTCTCGCGGTCCATGACGATGGTCGCGGAAGCGACCTCGCCGTGGGCCTCGAAGAGCGTGCGCAGCTGCCCGTCGTCGGTGCTGAAGGGGAGATTACCGATATACAGTTTCATCATGACTCGAATCCTGCCCGAGAAGCCTCAAGATCGAAACCGGTGCTGAAACTCGGGCGAGATATCGAGCGTCGGTCGAAGCGGAAGCACCCCGGAACCTTCCAGGGGTGTCCCCCCGCTCGGGCGGATGGTAGGCACCCCGGATAGTCAAGTCTCCCCGCCGGTCGGCAGGGGCCAGTCGGGCCAGGATCAAGGTCGATTCCACGCGGTGCGCCGACGCCGCAGGCCGATCGCGGCGGCGCCGACAAGGCCCGC
This sequence comes from Phycisphaerae bacterium, assembly GCA_041483855.1. Taxonomy (GTDB): domain Bacteria; phylum Planctomycetota; class Phycisphaerae; order Phycisphaerales; family UBA1924; genus JBGPGM01. The sequence continues at coordinate 637 of JBGPGM010000469.1, forward strand.
GAGGGCGGAAGCCGGGGCGGGAACGGGAGTGTGTACCGCCCACTCCTCGAAGCCGGCGTTGGAGCGATGGTTGTCGCCGAAGGCGGAGTAGAGGTAGACGAAGGAGGCGGGCGCATCGCCGGCGAAGTCGGCGACAGGCACCAGCATCCGCATGTCCCCCTGCCCGGAGCCGGAGCCGAGGTTGTAGTTGAGCCTGACCCAGTTGTCCCCGCCTGCGTCCATGTCGTAGCGGAGCGCGCCCAGCGACGAGACGGTGGCGGTGGTCTGGCTGCCGACGCCGGACGTGTAGATCTGGACCCGGTCCAGCGACAGGAGGCCGTTGTCGCCGCTGCTGACCTGGTTGATGTCCAGCAGGAACTCGTAGTAGTTCACGCCGCCAAACATGCGCGTGCCGACGCCGCCGAGTGTCAGGTCGTGCGTGAAGTTCAGGGCGTTGAGCTCGTCGAAGGGGACAGGCCGGCCGGAGGTGTTGTACCCCTGCTCGGTGTCGTTGTGCTGGAGCCGGACGAAGGGGTCGATCAGGCCGGTGCCGGCGGCGCGGAAGTCGGAGGTCTCGAAGCGCGCGCCGTTGATGACACCGGAGGACATGGGGCTGGTCAGGTCGATGACGGCCGCGCGGGCGGGGCCGGCGCCGTACATGGCCGAGGCGAGTCCCATCAGGGCGAGGTGACCGGTCTTCATCGCGTGGTCTCCATCGTCGGTTGGCCGTGCTTATCGGCGGGCGCCGGTCAAGCAAGGCGGCGAACCAACCAAGGAGTACCTCAGCGCCGGGCGCATGCTCGCGGGCAGGCGGCGATCGGCGACACCCGCCCGGGGCCACGCCCGCACAGGTGGAGCAGGCGTCACGCCGGGCCGGGGCGATGGTCGCAATAACTGCCGTTGGGGTTATCCGCGCGGCGCTGGTAGGCTGGTCACGCGACGCACCGACGGCGCGGCGTGCGGGTGTGCACCGCCGTCCGCGGAACGCGTCGAACCAGGGAGACCGGACATGCCCAACCCAGTGGTGCACTTCGAGATCGGCTGCCGCGACAGCAAGAAGTTGCAGGCGTTCTACAGCAAAATGTTCGACTGGAAGTTCGAGACGCACGGCGCGGCCGCCATGGTCCGCACGGGATCGGACCAAGGGATCGGCGGGCACATCAACTCGCTGGGTCACGAACCGCATAACTACCTCACGGTGTACGTGCAGGTGGACGACCTGGAGGCGTACCTCGCCAAGGCCAAGGGGCTCGGCTGCAAGACGCTGGTGCCGCCGACGGAAGTGCCGGGGATGGGGCACTTCGCGTGGCTGGCGGACCCGGAGGGGACGATCGTGGGGTTGTGGAAACCGAAGATGTAGGGCGATTCCGCGCCCATCGGCGGCGGCTGGTCAATGTCCGGGCCACAGCGCGGCGAAGATCGCCCCCGTGATCAGCCCGTACGCGATGCCGTCGAGCACGCGCATGGCGATCGCCCGCGGGTATTGGCCGAACCAGAGGGCATTGGGGATGAAGGCGAACGAGTAGGCCAGGACGCCGGCGGTGCCCAGCGCCTGCATCACCTTGCCGAAGGTTGGCGGGGGCATCAGCCCGCCGTGCGGCAGAACGGCCCACCCCAGGTACGCGATCAGGGCGCTGACGACCAGGTAGAGCACGAAGGTCAGAACCATGTTCTTGCCCATGGACGGATTCGGCGGCCAGAGGCTCAGCATGCCAACGGGGCCCTCCTTCCATTTCTTCTGGAACTCCGGGTCGTTGCGCTGCGCGTGCCCGCCGCAATACGGGAAGCCGTAGTTGCCGGGGGGGATGTTGAGCGAACGCAGCGCCCCCGCGAACGCTCCCTCGTCGGGCAGTTTGCGATGGTCGTCCTTGTGGTGCGGCAGGGCCATCCAGACGATGGCGCTGGCGATCCACACGGCCGCGGCGGAAAGGACGATGGGCAGCCAGAGTTGCGTGAGGAAATCCATGGGGTCTCCTTGGTAATGGCGGCGGCCGTGGTCGCCGTGTTGGGGGCATGTTCGCAGGCCAAGAGGGGGCGCGTCAAGTGGCGGCGCGTGGTGGAC
>JBGPGM010000470.1:0-2671 GCA_041483855.1 Phycisphaerae bacterium
ACTCTGCACCATGGTCTGGCCCTCCGGTCGGGCACCCCTAACGGACGTTCGGTAGTGGTGTCACAACGGGTGTCAGAGCCAGTTTGGCGCGGAAGCGGCGAAAGTCAAATCCGCTCGGTAAAATAAGCCTTTGGCGCTCGTAGCTCAGCTGGATAGAGCGGCGGTTTCCTAAACCGCAGGTCGGCAGTTCGAATCTGCCCGGGCGCGTTTTTCGCGGCCGCGACGCGAGGGAGACCACAGGCCCCGTGGTGACGAGCGACCCGTGCCGATTCGCGCCCCGTGCCGTCGCCAGCGCCGCTCGCGGCGGGGCCTCGCCCGCCCGCCGGCCTACGCCCGGTAACTGGTGCCGCGCCGACCGTCCGCCGCCGTTGGACCGGGCCGGCGCGCGTGGAGCCCTCGCCACACGCCCCGCACGCCGCCGTTTCCTTCCCGCCACGTTCTCGGCCCCGCCGGCCCGTGCCGGGCACCCCGCACACGCCGGCCGCGACGGCACGCGTGTTGTAGATTGATAGGGTGATGACGCGCGATCCTGAGCCAAGAGCGGGCGCCGCGACCGGTCCCCGGACCGGCCGGCCGCGCCGTGCCCTCGTCGGCGCGGCCGGGGCCGCCGCCTTCCTCGCCACGCTCGCCGGCTGCACCACCACCATCGCCCGTCGCCCCTCGCTGCCCGCCATGGGCACGCACGGCAGCGGCTGGGAGGCGGTCCTGCTCCCGCCCGCAACCAACGCGGCCCTGGCCATGGTGGACCGCCGAACGCTCCCGGAGTACGGCCGGCGCGACGCCTCGCTCAACCCGCAGCCGGACGCCCCGATGCTCGCCTCGGACGAGTGGCCCCAGCAGCCACGCCCGAGCCTACGCCGCTACCGCTACCTGACCCTCCCGACCCGCCCCGAGACGGTGATCTTCTTTTCGCCCGTCCGGAGCGATACCGCCGAGCCGCTCTACATCCCGTACAACTACTGAAGAGCGAAAACGCTCGCCCACCCCCTTTAGGGTTGGCCCCACCGACACCGCCTTCCGGTGCGGTTTTTTCGCGCCCGCGGCCGATGTATATTCGGGCCCCGGCGGACCGGGTCCGCTCCGCTTCCGCCCCAGTTGCTACCCTGACCGGCCCGGCCCGTCAGCGCCACGTACAAAGGTCAGCCTCATGGATCGTTTCGTCATCCACGGCGGTGCACGTCTCTGCGGACGCCTGACGGTCAAGGGCTCCAAGAACGCCGCGCTGCCACTCATGGCCGCGGCCCTGCTCACCGACCAGCCCGTCGTCCTGCACGACGTCCCCGCGCTGGCGGACATCGCCAACATGCAGCGGCTGCTGACCGAACTCGGCTGCCGCGTCGACGCGGCCCCGCCCAAGGACCTGGCCAGCCCCGGCGGCACCCTCCGCCTGCACGTTCAGGACGAGTCGATGAGCCACGCCCGCTACGACCTCGTCCGCACCATGCGCGCCAGCATCTGCGCCCTGGGGCCCATGCTCGCCCGCCGGGGCATCGCCCGCGTCTCCATGCCCGGCGGGTGCGCCATCGGCGATCGGCCGGTGGACCTGCACCTGCGGGGCCTGGCGGCCCTGGGGGCCGAGATCGGCCTGGACCAGGGCGACATCATCGCCCGCGTGCCCCGGTCCGGCCGCCTGCGCGGCGCACGCATCTTTCTCGGCGGGCCATTCGGCTCGACGGTACTGGGGACCGCCAACGTCATGTCCGCCGCGGCGCTGGCCGACGGGACCACCATCAACGAGTCCGCCGCCTGCGAGCCGGAGGTCGTGGACCTGGCGCGCATGCTTGTGTCCATGGGGGCCAGGATCGCCGGCGCCGGATCGCCGCGCATCACCGTCCAGGGCGTCGAGTCCCTGTCGGGCACCACCCACCGCGTCATCCCGGACCGGATCGAAGCCGGCACGTACATGTGCGCCGCGGCCATTACCAACGGCGACATCACGATCGACAACTGCCCCATCGACGCCATGCTGGCCGTGCTCGACCGGCTGGAGCACATCGGCGTCATCGTGACCACCGAAGCGTCGAGCGCGGGGCCGGCCAAGGGCACACCGCTCGGCGGCCCGGGCGCCGTGGGAGGGGCGGGCAGCGCCCCGAAGGCGGAGAAGGAATCGGGCGCCCCGGACCCGCTGCGCTGCATCGCGCGGGTCACGTGCAGCCGCATCCTCCGCCCGATCGAGATGACCACGCAGCCGCATCCGGGTTTCCCCACCGACCTGCAGGCCCAGCTCGTCGCCCTGCTCTGCCTGGCCGAGGGAAACTCCGTCGTCACCGAGCGGATCTACCCCGAGCGCTTCCTGCACGTGGCCGAGTTGTCGCGCATGGGCGCCCGCATCCTGCGCCAGGGCCCCACCGCCGTCATCTCGGGCGTCCGCCGTCTCGTCGGCGCGCCCGTCATGGCCAGCGATCTTCGCGCCAGCGCCTGCCTGGTCCTGGCCGGCCTGGCCGCCGAGGGGATCACCACCGTCAACCGCGTGTACCACCTGGACCGCGGCTACGAGCGCATGGAGGAACGCCTGCGTGCCCTGGGCGCGCAGATCGAACGCGCCAGCGACCGTGAGCCCGTGCCCCCCCCCCCCCCCCCCCACCCCCGCCCCCCCCCCCCCCGCGGCCCACCCCCCAGACGCCGCCAAAACCCCCGGCCCCCCCCGCGGGTGGGGGGGGGCCCCCCCCCC
>JBGPGM010000471.1:0-2653 GCA_041483855.1 Phycisphaerae bacterium
CCCAGCCCCAACCCCACGACGGCCCCTGCTTTCCTCCGCCCCCTGGCTGCCACCAGCGTGACCGCCCACACGCCCGGCGCCGGCTCCGTAATGATTGCCCGCTCGGCCGGACGCGGCGCCGACGCCTTCTGCGCGGCCCGCTCGACCCAGCCCCGCACCGGCGCCGACCTCAGCCACCGCCCCCCCTCGCCCGGCTCATCCGGCTCGCTGACGACGGCCCCGGCGGCGTCGCACCACCACGTGAACAACCCCAGGGCGCGGCAGCGCGCCCTGAACTCGCCGACACCGGGGAACGGCACGCCCCCTGCCCCGCCGCTGGCGCCCTCCTCCGACCCGACGCCCGTGCTCCTTGCGCCGCTCACGCCGCCACCGCTCCCGGCGGCTGGCCCGCTCCGACATCGGGCTTGGTCTCGCCGCTCGGCCCGAGCAGTTCCTTCACCTTTTCGAGCACGTGGCGCGGGCTGAACGGCTTGCACATCACCGACCGGATGTTGGTCCGGGCCAAGTCCTCCGACGTGAGCATGTGCCCCCGCGCCGTGATCATCAGCACCGGTACCGTGGCCGTCTGCGCCGTCTCCTTGAGCCTCACGCTCAGGTCGTACCCGCTCATCAGCGGCATCTGGAAGTCCGTCACGACCACGTCCGGTCGTTGCTCGCACGCCATGTCGTACGCCTCTTCGCCGTCGCTGGCGGTGATGACCCGCAGCCCCGCCTGCCGCAACTTGAGCGCCACGACATGAGTGATGTGGGCCTCGTCGTCCGCGACAAGCACAGTCTTGATGCTCATGGGTGGCTCACGAGTTTGCGCCGAACGTCCGAGTCGGCCCGCCGTCGCCGGCGCCGCCTACCGGGGCTCTCCAGGTCGTCATCGTCCCCCTTTCCATCGGCGTTCACCGGGCCGGCAATGACCGGACCGTCACCGCGCCCCGCCGGCCTGTGAGACCGCGCAAACCACGCTCCGCCGGCACCACCTCCCAGGTACCGTCCTATAAGGCAGCGGCGGCGCCCACTCCCCTCGCCCTGCCGACAGACGCCCGCGTGGCCGCCACCGCAATGTTCCGTAGCAGGCGCAACCGATGCTCCTCCGAACTCGACCGCTCCGTTGCACCATGGATTACCCGCAGGCCGGGCCCCTCCGGCGCACGCGGTTCGCTCCCGAGCAGTGCGCGCGGGCACGCGAGCAGCCCCCAGCCATGCGGCAACTCCTTGGCGCGGATCATCCCTTCCGGCGCGGCAATGAACAGGTAGTCCGCCAGGCGGTACCGCGCCGCCAGCCAGAACTTCGTTTCCCCGTGCAACTGCTCGTCGAGGCGACGTTCCTGCCGTAGCAGCCGCCGGTACGCCTCGATCCGGCTGGACGCAAAGTCCCATTCCTCCAGCTCCGCAAAGAGCGAACTGCCCGACCGGCGCAGCTGCGGCTCCTCCCCCTTGATCCGCTCCTCCTCCAGGTACCGCCGGCGCGCCCCGATCTCCTCCCGCAGCCCCAGCAGCCGTTCTCCGTCGCGCCGGTCGCGCAGGAAGTCGGCTCGGCTCTGCTTGCACTCGATGAGCACGGTCTTGGGCGTCGCTCCGCACACCGGGCCCGCACGGTCGGCGCACCCGTCAGCAGCCCGCTCGCCCGCGAGGATCGAACCCCCCCACTCCCACCTTCGCCGCGACGGCGCCTTGTCCAGATACCCCGCCACATCCGCCCGGTACCGGCAGATGGGGCATCGCACCTCCGTTGCCACGGCGCGGCACCCGACCCCGAGCAGGAACTCCACCGCCAGCCCCTTGAGTACCCGATGCGCACCCGTCTCCGACGCCACCGCGAACCGCCTTTCTATCTCCTCCCCTTCGCTCTCGGAGACCCTAACGAAACCAGTGTATCGGTTCGGGCCCATCACCGGGCTTGAGCGAGCCTTCGTTTACACTGGCGGCATGATCGCTCCCTCTCTTGTGCTGGCGTGTGCGTCATGCGTCGCGGCCGCCGTCCAAGCCGCCCCACCCTCTGGAGTCAAGCCGCCCCAGCCCGCTCAGGTCATGGCCGGGATCACGTCTGAGTACATCCGCGCCTCCGTCGACCGCCTCGCCGCGTTCGGCACCCGCCACTCCCTTTCCGACCCCGACAACCCCACGCGCGGCATCGGCGCCGCCCGCGCCTGGATCAAGTCCGAGTTCGAGTCGTTCAACAAGGGTGTGCTGGACAGCGGCTCACCCCTTCTGGTTTCCTTCGAAGAGTTCGAGGCGCCGATCAGCAAGCGCGTCCCCAAGCCCACCAAGTTCGTCAACGTCGTCGCCGTCCTCCCCGGCGCCACGGCGCAGGCGGCCGGCCGCCGGTACTACGTCGTCGGCCACTACGACTCCATGCCTTCCGACGTCATGGACCCGAAAGCCGACGCGCCCGGCGCCAATGACGACGCCTCCGGCACCGCCGCGGTGCTGGCCATTGCACGCGCCATGGTCGGCCATCCCTGCGAATCCACCATCGTGTTCCTGTGCACCTGCGGCGAAGAGCAAGGCCTGGTCGGGGCCAAGTACCACGCCGACGAGGCCGCGGCCCGCGGCGAGGACATCCGAGCCGTTCTGAACAACGACATCGTCGGCGATCCCTGGGGGCCCGGCGGCGACAAGTCCCGCGCCACCAGGAACCTCATCCGCGTCTTCTCCGAAG
>JBGPGM010000472.1:0-2647 GCA_041483855.1 Phycisphaerae bacterium
ACCCGGCGGGGCAGGCGGTGGCGCGGACCAGCGGGCGGCCGCTGGTGGTTCACGTGCACTCGACCGAGTTCGACCGGGCCGGCGACAACATCAACCAGCGGGTGTACGACATCGAGCGGCGGGGGATGCACGGGGCGATGCGGGTGGTGGCCGTGTCGGAACTGACCAAGTCGATCTGCGTGCGCAAGTACGGGGTGGACCCGGGCAGGGTCGACGTCGTCTGGAACGGCATCGACAGCGAGGCCGCGCAGCCCCAGGTCGGCCAGTCGATCGGCTCGCGCGAGAAGATCGTGCTGTTCCTGGGGCGGATCACGATGCAGAAGGGGCCGGAGTATTTCGTGCGCGCGGCCAAGCGCGTGCTGGAGAAGGTGGACAACGTGCGGTTCGTGATGGCCGGGTCGGGGGACATGTACACGCGGAGCGTCGAGGAGGCCGCGGCCCTGGGGATCGGGCACAAGTTCGTCTTCACGGGTTTCCTGCGCGGGCCGGAGGTGGACCGGGTGTTCCGGATGGCGGACTGCTACGTGATGCCGAGCGTGTCCGAGCCGTTCGGCATCGCGCCGCTGGAGGCGATGCGCAACGACGTGCCGGTGATCATCAGCAAGCAGTCGGGGGTGAGCGAGGTGCTCACGCACGCGCTGAAGGTGGACTTCTGGGACATCGACGAGATGGCCAACAAGATCGTCGCGGTGCTCAAGCACCCGCCCCTTGGGGCGACGCTCCGCGAGCACGGGGCCTTCGAGCTGCGCAAGCTGACCTGGGAGGGGGCCGCGGCCAAGTGCGTGCAGACCTACCAGCGGGCGGCGCAGGACCAGCGGGCGCCGGCGGGGCGGTGAGGGAGAGGGACCTGGCGATCAAGGGGGAGCGGCCAACCGGAGCGATCAGGAACCGCCCTTGGGGATGCCGGCGTTCTCGGATGAGGCGTTGGTTTCCTTGATGATCTCGTCGGTTTTCTGCTGCCGCTCCTCGGGGGTAGCGCCGCTGACGACGGCCTCCCCGCGCGGGCGAATGAGCGAGTCGAATGCGCCGAAGTAGTACGCCAGCCATCCAATGGCGAGGAACAGCACGACGATAGCGCTGACCAGCTTGATCTGGGCGTTGGGGTCCGACTTGGAGTTGGATGATGCGGCCATGAATGGACTCCCGTGGGGGCCGGAACGGCCCGACCCCCAATCTTAGCCGACTTCGCGGGTCTGGAAAAGGGCGACCGCCACGGACAGGAAGACGCCGATCTGGGCCACGGCGTAGGCGGCGATGAGGGCCAGGTGCGACGGAGGCACCGGCTGATTCTGGGTGACCGCGTCCACCAGCCAGAAGAACTGGACATTGGGGACCAGGCACCACGCGACCAGGGCCACGGGGTTGACGGTAGTGGGACGGGTGAAGATGTAGTCGTCGCGCTGCGGGGGCTGGATGACCAGGCCCCCGTGCCCGTTGTCGGGGCCGGCGGCGCCGACGCGCCGGATCGTGGCGGTGCGACCCTCGGCAGCGGTGACCACCAGCGCCGGCTGGATGTCGCGGCTGAAGACGACGTCCGAGTCGCTGACGTTCCCCGGTACGGGCAAGAACGGCCGGACCTGCATGGGGAAGCCGTTCGGGTTCGGTGAGTAATAGAACGACGTGCCGGGCTCGAGTTTCGTGCGCGGCTCGTGCTGGAAGGTGATGGTGTCGGTATCGCCGGGTCGCGCCAGGGGCGCGGCGGCGTCGGACTCGGGCGCGACGTGCAGGATTCGGGCGACGAACGGGTTGTCGAACGCGCGCCGGCCCAGGAAGTAGTTGGAGAGCAGGCCGAGCATGAAGACGCCCGAGCAGACGACGATGGTCATCACCTGCCCCAGGCGCGCCGACGCTGCCGTGGCGACGGCGGCCAGGACCAACTGGGCCAGAATGATCGACAGCGCCGCGATGGCGATCTGGGGCTTGAAATCGTGCTCAATCGGCTGCCAGTGCCACTTCTTGCTCACCAGCAGGACGAAGACGTAGGCGATCGCCGTCAGCGGGCACAGCAGCAGGGTCGCGGTCTGGACAAAGGACCAGCCGTAGAAAAAGTTGCCCCAGACCCCGACGCCCATGGCCAGCGCGACCGCGATGCAGGTGAAGGTGATGACCGGCTGGTCCAGGTCGTCGGCGGCTGTGGACATGACCCCGTGCCGGATCGCCAGGCCCAGGAACAGGACCATGGTCAGGACGGCGACGAGGATGGCGCCGGCGACGCCCAGATACTTGCCCAGGACCACGCAGACGCGGGAGATGGGCTTGGAGACGACGGTCAGGACGGTCTTGTTCTCGATCTCGCGGGAGATGACGGCGGTCGCGACGAAGGCGGCCAGGAGCATGCCGCAGACGAAGACGGTGGCCAGGCCGATGTCCAGGAGGAGCTTGTTATCGCCGGAGACTTCGGCGGTGTCGGAGTAGCCCATCGAGAATCCGGAGCCCCAGGTGTTGAACAGCTGGAAGATGCCGGCCAAGCCGACGAGGATGAAATAAATGGGCTGGCGGACGCTCTCGACGAAGGTGTTGCGGGCGATGGTGAGGGTTTGAGAGAGCATGTGGCGTGAGGTGGGAGGCGGGTTCGGGGAGTGGCGTCGTCTCAAATTCCATGCCGTAGAGCGAACCGGACATGGCGTAGGTTGGGGATTGGAGGAGG
>JBGPGM010000473.1:0-2644 GCA_041483855.1 Phycisphaerae bacterium
CCCCGGCCCCGAAGCCGCCCGTGAAGCCGCGTTTTCGCCTATAATACTTCTCGCCTCCGACCTCCTTGAAACCAGAGAATTCGCGCGGCCGGCCACCCCCGCGCCCGCCACTTCAGCGCCCATGACCGACACCACATCAACTCTCCCTTTGCCCGGCGATTCTTCCGGCGGATTCGGCGGCAAAATCGTCGATCAGACCATCGAGCGCGAGCTGCAGGACAGCTACCTCACCTACGCGATGTCCACCATCATGGACCGGGCCCTGCCCGACGTCCGTGACGGCCTCAAGCCCTCCCAGCGACGCATCCTCGTCGCCATGAACGATCTCAACCTCCGCCCCGGACGCAAGCACCTCAAGTGCGCCAAGATCTGCGGCGACACCTCCGGCAACTACCACCCCCACGGCGAATCCGTCATCTACCCCACACTCGTCGGCCTCGCCCAGAAGTGGCGCATGCGCATCCCCCTCATCGACCCCCAGGGCAACTTCGGCTCTATCGTCCCCGACCCGCCCGCGGCCATGCGGTACACCGAGGCCCGAATGATGCCCGCCGCTGTTGACATGCTCGAGGACATCAACCTCGGCACCGTTGACATGGTCCCCAACTACGACGACCGGCTCATGGAACCGACCGTCCTGCCCGGCCGCTTCCCCAACCTCATCGTCAACGGCGGCGTCGGCATCGCCGTCGGCATGGCCACCAGCATGGCCCCCAACAACCCCGGCGAGGTGCTCGACGCCATCATCCGCGTCATCGACAACCCCGAAATCACCCTCCAGGAACTCATGCACGACGTCACCGACGAGCAGGGTAACGTCGTCCGGCGCGCCATCCGCGGCCCCGATTTCCCCACCGGCGGCCTCATCCTCGGCCGGCGCGGCGCCATCGAGGGCTACCAGACCGGGCGCGGCAAGGTCACCATCCGCGGGTGCGTCCACGTCGAGCCCGTCCGCGACGGCAAGGACCGCCAGCAACTCGTCATCACCCAGATCCCCTACAACCTCGGCCTGGCCACCCTCGTCGAGCAACTCGCCGAGGCCGTCAAGCAGGACAAGATCACCGACATCGCCGCGGCCTACAACGAGAGCAACGCCAAGGACCCCGTGCGCGTCGTCATCGAACTCAAGAAGGGCTCCGACCCAGCCGTCGTCGAGAAGCAGCTCTACGAGTTCACCTCCCTCCAGCAGTCCTTCAGCATCAACACCATCGCCCTGGTCAACCGCCAGCCGCGCACCCTCTCGCTCAAGGAGATGATCCGCTACTACATCGACCACCGCGTGGACGTCGTCCGCCGGCGGACGGCGCACCTGCTGGGCGAGGCCCGGCGCAAGGCCCACGTCCTCGAGGGCATGATCTTCGCCGTCTGCGACATCGACCAGGTGATCGCCCTCATCCGCGCTTCGCGCACCCGCCAGGACGCCATCGAGGCCCTCATCGCCCGCCGCTTCCGCATCCCCCCGGGCCACCCCTTCGCCCCGCAGATCCCCGCACGCCTCATGCAGATGGTCCGCCGCGCCGACCCCGCCGGCGGCGTCCTGCTCACCCGCATCCAGGCCGAGACCATCGGCAACATGCGCCTCATCCAGCTCACCGGCCTGGAGATCGAGAAACTCACCGGCGAGTACCGCGCCATCGTCGGCCAGATCGAGCACTTCGAGCGCATCCTCGCCGACCAGCAACTCGTCCTCGACATGATCAAGGCCGACTGCGAGGACATGCGCAAACGCTACACCTCCCCGCGCCTCACCGAGATCCAGGACGCCGGCGAAGAAGACTTCAACATCGCCGCCCTCATCCAGCAGCACGACGTCGCCGTCACCATCTCCCACCACGGCTACGCCAAACGCGTCCCGCTGGAGACCTACCGCCAGCAAGGGCGCGGCGGCAAGGGCATCATCGCCTCCGCCGCCAAGGAGGACGACTTCATCGAGCGCATGTTCGTCGCCAGCACCCACGACGACCTGCTCTGCTTCACCGACACCGGGCGCGTCTTCAAGATGCGCGTGTACGAACTCCCCGAACTGCCGCGACAGAGCAAGGGCCGTTCCCTCGTCAACCTCATCGGCATGAAGCCCGGCGAGAAGGTCCGCGCGTTCCTCAACGTCCAGAACTTCGAGGAGGGCGGCGCCTTCCTCACCTTCGTCAGCAAGGGCGGCATCGTCAAGCGCACCCCCCTCAAGGACTATCGCAACGTCAACAAGGCCGGCATCATCGCTGTCGGCCTCAAGGAGGGCGACGAGATCCTCGACGTCGTCGCCACCGAGGGCAACGACGACCTCATGCTCGTCACCGCCTCCGGCCAGGCCATCCGCTTCAACGAGCAGGACGCACGCCTCATGGGGCGCGCCGCCGCCGGCGTCAAGGGCATCGAACTCGACGCCGCCGACGCCGTCGTGGGCGTCGTGCCCATCCCCATGACCAAGGACGCCGACGGCGACCTCGTCACCGCCGTCACCGGCCTGTGCCTGCTCACCATCACCGAGCACGGCTTCGGCAAACGCACCGCCGTCGACGAGTACCGCGTCCAGCCCGAGACCGGCAAAGCCCGCAGCCAGTCCCGCGGCGGCAAGGGCCGTGTGGACATCAATACCACCGCGCGCAACGGCCGCAGCATCGCCGCCCTGGGGGTCCACGATGGCGAC
>JBGPGM010000474.1:0-2639 GCA_041483855.1 Phycisphaerae bacterium
AGAGGCCCGCGGCCTCGATCCGCTTGGCGCCGTCGGGGACTTTGAGTTCAGTGACGGGCGCGACATCGGCGATGCGGTCCCCGACCACGAGGACTGCCTGTCCCTGGAGCCATCGCTCCCCGGCCGGGTCCAACACCTGCGCCCCGACCAGGACACAGGCTGTCGGCTCCGGCGGCGCGGCGGCCGCCGAGGCCCCCACGGCCAACATCGCCACCGCGGCCGCGATCTTCTCCATGGCGGCCGAGGATATCCGGCAGCCTGGTTCGACGCGAACGCAATCGCCGGGCGGGACAGACGCGTGGACAACCGGCCGCGGACGACTACCCTAAGGGCTTCCGCGGCCGCCAGAAACCCCCGCGTCAAGGAGTCGGACGCGGCATGTTTCTCTTGCTGATGGCGGGATGGAAAGGCTGGGAAACGGCATGCGACTGGGAGTCAGGGACGTGGCGTCGCAGTTCGGAGTTCCGGAGAAGACGGTTTTCCGGTGGGTGGAAGAGGACGGTCTGCCGGTCTCGAAAGTGGACGGGCAATACAGGTTCAACCCGGCGGCGTTATTCGAGTGGGCGACGGCCCGGGGCATGAAGGTGCCGCCAGCGCTCTTCCATGAACCGGAGAACGGCGACCGCGAGAAGTTGCCCAGCGTGGTCGAGGCGCTGCGCGCCGGCGGGGTGATCGAGAAGGTCCCCGGGGACGACAAGAGGGCTGTGCTGGCGGCCATGGTGTCGCACCTGAAACTGCCCAAGGGAGTTGACCGCGAGTCGCTGCTCCAGGTGCTCCTGGCGCGGGAGCAACTCGGTTCAACGGGCATTGGCGAGGGGATCGCGATCCCGCACGTACGGAACCCGATCGTGCTTCGCGTGCCCAAACCGATGATTGCCCTGGGACTGCTCGACCACCCGATCGAGTTCGGAGCCGTCGATCGCCGGCCGGTACACACCCTCTTCCTGGTTATCACGCCCACAACCCGGTCGCACCTGCACATCCTGTCCCACCTCGGGTACATTCTGCAGGATCGCGCCGTCCGCGACGCCTTGGCTGCCAGGGCGCCCAGCCGGCTCATGCTGGAACTCATGGAGCAGGCCGAGACGCGAGTGCCCCCTCCCCCTACGCCGTCCCCACCCACGAAGAGCTCGGACGCATGAGCGATGCCGCCCGCCCCACAGGATGATCCATCAGGCGCGTTCTGGGTCGGGGGGGGGAGTGGGACCGCCGTCTTGGTCCTTCTGGGCGCGGCGTGTCTGATCGCGCTGAGCGGCATACCGGGGCTATTCCTGGGGCGTCGGTCGGCCGCGGGTGAGCGGAGCTCCGCGGCGCTCCACCTGATTGGGACAGCAGCCGGGTTTGTAAGCGTTCTCCTGGCGGGGCCGGGATGGGCGGGCACGGCTCCCCCGCCGGCGTTGTCGTTTGCCTGGCTGCTGCCGTGGAGCCGGTTCTCGGTGGCGATCGATGGGCTCAGCGCGGCGTTCCTTGTGCCGATGCTCATCGTGCCGGCGATGGGATCCGTCTTTGGCCTGCGCTACTGGCGGCAGGCGGACCACCCGGAGAACGGACGGCAGGTTCGCCTGTTCTACGGCCTGCTGGCCGCCTCGCTGCTGCTGGTGGTGACCGCCCGGGACGGGATCCTGTTCCTCATCGCCTGGGAGGTCATGACCCTGTCCTCGTTCGTGCTGGTGGCGACCGAGGACGAGCAGGCGGAGGCGCGCAACGCGGCGTGGGTCTACTTCGTGGCCGCGCACGTCGCGACCCTGTGCTTGTTCGGGATGTTCGCGTTGCTGGGGCGCGTGACGGGCTCGCTGGCGCTGGGGCCGGTGGCGAGCGGGGCGGCGGGGCTGGGGACGCTGTCGGCGATCTTCCTGTTGGCCCTGGCGGCCTTCGGCGTGAAGGCGGGCGTGATGCCGCTTCACGTGTGGCTGCCCGGGGCGCACGCGGCGGCGCCGAGCCACGTGTCGGCAGTGATGTCGGGCGTGGTGATCAAGACCGGAATCTACGGCTTGGCGCGGATCGCGAGCATGCTGCCCGACCCGCCGGTGTTCTGGGGGTCGCTGGTGCTGGTGCTGGGGGTGGTCAGCGGCGTGCTGGGCGTGGCGTTCGCGATTGGCCAGCATGATCTGAAGCGGCTTCTGGCGTACCACAGCATCGAGAACATCGGGATCATCATGATCGGGCTGGGGCTGGCGATGATCGGCAGGTCGACGCGCCGGCCGGAGCTGGTGATGCTGGGGCTGGCGGGGGCGGTGCTGCACGTGTGGAACCACGCGCTGTTCAAGTCGCTGCTCTTCCTGTCGGCGGGCTCGGTCGTGCACGCCGTGGGCACGCGCCAGATCGATCGGATGGGCGGGCTGGGCAGGGCCATGCCGGGCACGTCGATGCTGTTCCTGATCGGCGCCGTCGCGATCTGCGGGCTGCCGCCGCTCAACGGGTTCGTCAGCGAACTGCTGATCTACCTGGGCTTGTTCCACATGGTCGGGCAGGAGTCGGCCGCGGGCGCGGCGGGAGCGGCGCTGGGGGCGCTGGGAGGCGGGGCGCTGGCGATGATCGGGGCGCTGGCCGTCGCGTGCTTCGTCAAGGTGTGCGGTGCAGTGTTCCTCGGCAACGCCCGCTCGGACGCGGCGGCGCGGGCACACGAAGCGCCGCCGAGC
>JBGPGM010000475.1:0-2635 GCA_041483855.1 Phycisphaerae bacterium
CCATCGGCGCCGCGCCCGGCCGTAACACGCGGTGCCCCGTAGCCAAGCTGGGCCGCCTGAGTCCGCACCTCGGTGGCCCGGTGCTCGGCGTTGGTCCGCACGGCGAACACGCCCATCTGGACCGAGTACGGGCCCGGCTCGAGCCGCCCCTGGATGGCCCGCTTGAGATCAGGGCCGTTCGCGGCCGCGACGCCGGCTGTGTACTGCTCACGGGCCTCGGCGAGCTTGTCGAGAGCGTCGAACGCATCACCGGCGTACAGGGCGGCCCGGGCACGTTCGTCGCCGGAGAGTTTCGGGACCGCGCCGGCCAGAAGCGCCGCGGCCCGGGCGTTGTTCCCCTCGTCTCGAGCGATCAGGCCGAGTTGGGCGCCCGCTCGCCCGGCGATGTCGGGATTCGAATCGTTGAGCAGAGGCTCGAGCCAGCGCTTGGCCGCGTCGGCGTCCTTCAGCGCCGAGGCCGACAGGCCGGCGATCAGCGAGGCCCTGGCCCGCTGGTCGGCGGGCCCGGACTTGGCGGCCTGTTCGGCGGCGATGCGGGCCTCGTCGAAGCGGCCCTGTTGGTACTCGACAACATAGGACGTGCCGGCGGTGTTACCGCCCGAGCGGCACCCCGTAACGACTGCGGCGCTGAGCGCCAGCACGACCAAAAGCGCCACCGCGCCCGACCGGCTCGTCCGACTCCGGCGAGATGTCTCCGGCATCCGTGCCTCCTGGAATCGCCCGCCCGTGCATACACGATACCGCCTCACGGCGGGCGGTTCCCAACCCCCGAGTCCCTCCTCAGGATGGGGCCGACCAGCCCCTACCCAGTCGGTGATCCCGGAATGGCGCTTGCGGTACGCTCTGCCGGACGCTTCTTCCCCCATCGTCCACCCATTTCCCGACCTCGGACGCACCGTGAGCATCCACTGGCCGATCATCCGCCGTTGCCTTCTTTCGCCGCGGCGCGTGGCCGTGGTGGACGACCAGCGGACCTACCGCGCCATCGACCTGCTGATCGCGGCGTGCCACGTCGCGGACCGCCTCCGCGTGACGAGCACCTCGCCGACCGTCGCGCTGATGCTGCCGACCTCCGGCGCGTTCCCCATCGCGGCCCTGGCGTGCTGGATGCTCGGGCGCACCGTCGTGCCGCTCAACTACCTGCTCAAGCCCGACGACATCCGCTACCTGCTCGACGACTGCGGCGCCGACACGGTAGTGACCGTTCAGCCGATGCTCGACTTCGTCCATGGCGCGCCGGACAAGGCCGCGGGCCCGTCGCCCATCTTCACGTCCGTCAACCTTGTCCGGCTGGAGGACATCGATTTTCGGGCCGTGCCGGACGCCCGCTGGCCGGCCGCGGCCGCGCCGTCGGATCTTGCCGTGCTCCTCTACACCTCGGGCACCAGCGGCCGGCCCAAGGCGGTGATGCTGACCCACTCGAGCCTCGGCGCCAACATCGACCAGATCCGGCGATGGATCGACTTCACGCGGCGCGACGTGCTCCTGGGCGTGCTGCCGCAGTTCCACTCCTTCGGCTTGACCGTGCTCACCCTGCTGCCGCTGACGCTGGGGTGCAAGGTGATCTTCACGGCCCGCTTCGTGCCCACGAAGATCGTCCGGCTCATGCGCCAGCACCGGCCCACCGCCTTCATCGCGATCCCGTCCATGTACAACGCGCTGCTGCATGTCAAGGACGCGGCCCCCGACGACTTCGCCTCGCTGCGCTTCGCCGTCTCCGGCGGCGAGCCCCTGCCCGACGCCGTCTTCGCCGCCTTCCGCGACCGCTTCCGCGTGACCATCAACGAGGGGTACGGCCTCACCGAGACCTCCCCCGTCACCAACTGGTGCCGCCCGCACGAGTTCCGGCCCCACTCCGTCGGCCGGCCCTTGCCCGGCGTCGTCGAACGCATCGTCGATCTGCACACCGACCGCGACCTGCCCCCCGGGCGCGACGGCGAGGTCCGCATCGCCGGGCCCAACGTCATGCAGGGCTACTTCAACCACCCCGAAATGACCGCCGCGGCCTTCGACCCGCGCGGTTTCTTCCGCACCGGCGACATCGGCCGCTTCGACCTGGACGGCCACCTCTACATCACCGGCCGGCTCAAGGAGATGCTCATCATCGCCGGCGAGAACGTCTTCCCGCGCGAGATCGAAGAGGTCCTCAACCTCCACCCCTCCGTCAAGGACTCGGGCGTCGTCGGCGTTCAGGACCCGCTGCGCGGCGAGCTGCCGCTGGCGTTCGTCGAACTCAAGGAGGACCCGGCCACCGGCAAGCCCTACCCGTTCGACGAGGCGGAACTGCTCCGCTGGTGCCGCCAGAACATCGCGGGCTACAAGGTGCCGCGCGAGATCCGGGCGGTGGACGCCCTGCCGCGCAATCCCGTCGGCAAGGTCCTGCGCCGCGAACTCAAGCAGATGGCGGCGTCGGCCCCCGCGGCGCCGCGCCCGTAGCGTCGAGCCCGCCCGCCCGGCGCCCGATCCCCTGGTTTCCCCGCTGTGGGCGCGCCGACGCACGGGCCCACCGGCCCGCATATCCGGCATAACCCGCAAGCCCCGCCCGTGATCCGCGCCCGCCCCCTGGCATCGGCACGGTGCTCGTGTATGTTCGATGTGACGCCCTTGGGCGGCTTGGGCGCTAACCGCGGGCCCA
>JBGPGM010000476.1:0-2623 GCA_041483855.1 Phycisphaerae bacterium
GCATGTGCCGCTGATTACGCGCCCGGACCGGCAGGGGATGAAGTTCCAGCAGTCCAACTGGTTCGTGCAGCCGGCCGAGCCGCGCCTGACGGGGCGGGCGGCGTTCATCATCGACGGGCGTGCGATCTCCTACTCGGAGACGTACATGGGGATTGTGGAACACTACAAACTGGCCGAGATCGTGGGCTCGGCGACGGCGGGCACCAACGGGAATGTCAACCCGACGAACCTGCCGGGTGGCTACGGCGTGGCGTGGACGGGGATGAGGGTGCTCAAGCACGACGGGTCGCGGCACCACGGGGTTGGGAGCCTGCCGACCGTGCCCGCGGCGCGGACGATCAAGGGGGTCGCCGCGGGGATAGATGAGTACCTGGAGAAGGCGATCGAGGTGGTTTCGGAGAAGAAGGGGGAGCCGGAGAAACCGGCGGAGCCGGGTGGGGGCAAGTAATCACGGCGCGGGATCACGGCGCTGGCTCGAAGAGGGTTGGCTCGCCCGAGGGGCGCGTGGCGCGGGCGTGCTCGAAGGCGGTGCTGGAGAGTGGCGGCACCGGCTTGTCCATGCCGTAGCGCCGGCGGAAGACCTTGAACGTGCGGGCGATCTGGTCGGCGATGACGCCGCTGCCGCGCATCCGCTGGCCGAAGGCCGGTTGATTCAGTTCGCCGTCGCGGGTTTGGCGGATAAGGCTCTCGACGTGCGCGGCCCGCTGGGGGAAGTGGCGCTGCAGCCACTCGAGGAACAGCGACTTGATCTGGTAGGGGAGGCGCAGGAGGGTGAAGCCCGCCGACGATGCGCCGGCGTCGGCCGCGGCCTTGAGCAGAGCCGGAATCTCCCGGTCATTGAGGCCGGGGATGATGGGGGCGGTCATGACGGTGACGGGGATCCCGGCCTGTCTCAGGGCGCGGACGGCGTCGAGGCGCTGGCGCGGGCTGCTGGCCCGCGGCTCCATCTTGGTGGCGAGGGAGTGGTCGAGCGTCGTGATGCTCAGGGCGGCGGAGGCCGCGCTGTCGGCCGCGAGCGTCTTGAGCAGGTCCAGGTCGCGGACGATCAGGTGGTTCTTGGTGATGAGGGAGACGGGCTGGCGGAACTCGGCGCAGACTTCGAGGCAGCGGCGGGTTATCTGGAGTGAGCGCTCGACGGGCTGGTAGGGGTCGGTGACGCCGGACATGACGATGGGCTCGCCGCGCCACCGGGGCGCGGCCAAGGCGTCGCGCAGCAGCGCCGGGGCGTCGGGCTTGGCGAGGATCTTGCTCTCGAAATCCAGGCCGCAGGAGAGGCCGAGGTATTCGTGCCCGGGCCGGGCGTAGCAGTAGATGCAGCCGTGCTCGCAGCCACGGTAAGGGTTGACGGTCCAGTTGAAATGGAGGTCGGGGCTGTCGACGCGATTGATGATGGAGCGGGTCTTGTCGTGGTAGACGTGGGTGGCGACCTGGGCGCCGTCGGGGTGTTCGACGGCGATCTCGTCGAGATAGTCGCCCAGGACGTGCAGGCGGAGCGACTCGAACCGGTTGGCGGGGTTAAGGCCCGCGCCGCGGCCGCGGAAGGAGAGGTGGGACAGGTGGTCGGGGAACTCGGTGGCCTCCGGCATATCCCAAACATATACCAATCAGAGGCGGGAATCAAGATCGCTTTGCCGCAGACGAGGCTGGACGGGCGCGGATCTGAAGGTGACGAACGGACGTCAGCCGGCGAGACGATCGGTGTCGTCGGAGCGGGCGGTGTCGATACCGAGGGCCTTCATCTTCTTGTAGAGGGTCGTGCGGTTGATCTGGAGTTGTTCGGCGGTCTTCTGCCGGTTGAAGTTGTTGGCCCGGAGGGCGCGGAGGATGATGCGACGTTCGGGCTCGCGCAGGGCCTGCTCCAGGGGCATGGGGATCCACGGGGCGGCGGCACTGTCGGTCGCGGCGCCGGGTGCTCCGGCGCGGCCTGGCGGGGCGGTGGCGGACCAGGCGGTAGCGTCTCCTCCACCGACGACGTGCTGGGGCAGGTCGCCCAGGCCGATGGTGGGCGTGCGGGCCAGGACGGCGGCCCGCTCCATGATGTTGGCCAGTTCACGCACGTTGCCGGGGTAGGCGTAGCGGCGCAGGGCATCGAGGGCGTCGGGGGCCAGGCCGGTGATCTGCTTGGACATCTCGGCGGCGAACTTGGCGAGGAAGTGGTGGGCCAGCAAGGGGATGTCGCTGACGCGCTCGCGCAGGGCGGGGACCTCGATCTTGACGACATTGATCCGGTAGTAGAGGTCCTGGCGGAACTTGCCCTCGGCGACGAGCTGCTCCAGGGGCTGGTTGGTGGCCAGGACGACGCGCGCATCCACCTCAATGGTCTGGTTGGAGCCGACGGGCTCGAAGCGACGCTCCTGCAGGACGCGCAACAGTTTGAGTTGCATGCCCGGCGAAGCGGAGTTGATTTCATCAAGGAAGATCGTGCCCCCGTCGGCGGCGAGGAACTTGCCGGCCTTGTCGGCGTGGGCGCCGGTGAAGGAGCCCTTGACGTGCCCGAACAGTTCGGACTCGAGCAGCGTCTCGGGGATCGAGCCGCAAGCAAGTTCGACGAAGGGCTTGGCGCGCCGGGCGCTGCGGTGGTGGATGGCGTGGGCGACGAGGGACTTGCCGGTGCCCGATTCGC
>JBGPGM010000477.1:0-2613 GCA_041483855.1 Phycisphaerae bacterium
GACTCGTCGGCCAGGTACCGCCCCTCGGCGTGCTTGACCAGGTCAATCTCGCCGATCAGGTCGGCGACGGTCACGTCCGGGGTGGCCAGTTTCTCCAGATAGCGGCGCGAGCGGTGCACCCACGCGATCGACGTGTCCGCGCCGGTCGCCGCCAACGCCGCCCGCCCGGCGCTGGTGCGCGGGGCCAGCGGATCGTCGTGCAACTCCACGCGCGGTCCTGCGAGCACCGGCATCCACTCGTCCAGCAGGCCCACCATCGAGCGCAGCAGCCGCGTCTTGGCCTGCCCGCGCAGCCCCAGCAGCAGCAGGTCGTGCCGGCTGAGCAGGGCCGCGCCGATCTGGGGGATCACCGTCTGGTCGTACCCAAGCAAGCCCGGGAACAGGTCCTCGCCCGCGGCCAGGCGCCCCAGCGTGTTCTCGCGCAGTTCCTGCTTGACGGTCCGCGCGCGGTACCCGAAATCCCGCAACTGGCCGACCGTCGTGACCGACGGCGGGTCCGCGGCTGGCTCGCCCACGTGAACCGGAACACTCATCGGAAATCTCCCAGGTTCCCCGCGTACTTCCAGGCCGCCGCACGCACGCGCCGCCGCGGCCAGGCCCAAGGTTATAGGCCGCGCCGGCGAAACGGAGCGTGCCGGTGCGCCTTGTTGCGCTGGCGTCGCCCCCAAAGAACGGGGCACATTTGATGTGGATTCGCGGCCCTGCGCCCGATTACAATGTCGGGTCGCGGTCCCAAGACGAACCCGCGAGCACGCCCGATCGTGACCGGCGGTGCGGATCCCCTGGCCTGGATGCCCCACGCGGCTTGCAGCAGAAAGGGATTTCATGGGACTCGATATCGCTCTGGATGCGCTGTACGCGACGGGGTGGTCGGCTCTGGACAGCACCGGGTGCACCCATCACTCCGACGGCCGGGCCTTCCCAACCCTCGCGCGGATCCGCCAGGAGTTCGAGGCGGCCGGGTACCGCTTCACCGTGACGCGCGTGGACCAGTTCAACTGTTATCGGGCCGAGTGGGTCTCCGAGGACGGCTCGGACAGCGGTGCGGTGGTCGGGCACGCCGAGGCCGAGGCCGCGGTCTACGCGCTGGCTCAGTTCCGGCGGCAACTCGTGGGAGCCGGCGTCTAGGACGGCCGCGGCGACAGGGATTCATGCCCGGGCCGCTTGAGGGATGCCGCCGGGCGGCGTAGATTACCGCCTGCCAGCGGCCCCTTCGTCTAGGCCGGTCCAGGACGCCAGGTTCTCATCCTGGAAACAGGGGTTCGAATCCCCTAGGGGTCATTCGGTCGCTCCGCGGCGTCCCGCACCGGCTCGCGTCGTCTCCCCGTGGTCATGCCGCGATCACCGTGCCGCGCCGTCCCGCGTTCCGCCGGAGTTTGCCCAGCGCCGCCGCCGCCTTCGCTCGCGGGCGCAACTTGCCCCACTCCCAGCGCGCCACCGTCATCTTGTCCACGCCGATCCGCGCGGCCAGTTGCGCTTGAGTCAACCCCAGCGCTTCGCGCAGCGTGCGGATGTACCCCGGCGTCGGGGCCTTCGGCGTCCGCATCGCCAGCGTTTGCACGCGGTCGATGAAACGGACCGCGTCGGGCTTGAACAGCACTTCGCCGCTGGCGTCCAGTTCGCACCACTTGCCGGGAACCAGCACGAACAGCGTGCGCCCGTCGGGCAGCCGCGCCGTGAACGGCACGCCCTCGGAGAGGGCCCGCGTCGGCTTGCGTCGCTTCGTGGTCATGGTTGATCCTCCCAGAATGCCGTGATGAACACGGTGAGTTCGCCCGCATCGTCACGGCCGATCGCACACACCAGCCCCATCGCCGTCCCATCCGCCGCGTGCCCGCTCACGATCCACCGAGAACGTCCGGCGTCGTCGGTCCCATCGCCCCGAGCTTCGGTCGGGTCGTCCACCACCGCCAGCACGTCGGCCCACAGGACGCCGCGCTCGGTCAGGCGAACGCGGAAGTGCATGGTCAGCCGGATGCGATCCGCCGCGACGCATCGGCGGATCGTGGACAAAGCCTGTCGGACGTGCTTGTCCATCGGGGTCCATCAACTATACGAATGAATAGGCGCATTGTCAAGGGATTCCCCGACCGCCGCCGGCCACGCCGACGCCCGCCCCCCTTCCCTCCTCGACATGGGCGTCATCTACCGCGCCGACAATCTGGTGCCCGGCCCCACCCGTCTCCAGCCGCACCCGCGGCGCCAGTCTCTAGCCACGGGCGTGAGCCCATGGCGCACAAGCAGTTGCGCCCCAAGCCCCGGAGGGGCGACACAGCCGCCATGCGCCCGCGCCGCTCGTCCCCGCCCGACCCGGCGGGTCCCCTCCACGCTTGGCGCCACGACTGTCCGTGCTCTGACGGACAGTCGTGCGGATCGGACCCGAGAACACGACTCTGCTCGAAGCAGCAAAGTCGTCGCACCCGGCGCCCGTCAGGGGCAGCCCGCAAAGAACGCCGCGATTAAGTCGAAGAAGTCCTGCGCGTTCACCACCCCGTCGTGGTTGAAATCCGCGCTCGGCGCGCCGGCGAAGAACGCCGCGAGGAAGTCGAAGAAGTCCTGCGAGTTGACGAACCCGTCGCCGTTGAAGTCGGCGATGCACGGCACGCCCAGCCC
>JBGPGM010000478.1:0-2611 GCA_041483855.1 Phycisphaerae bacterium
AGCTGCGCCGCGGCTGGCTCGCGGAGGCCGAGGCCCGCCGCCTGCGGCCATCCGACCCTCGGCTCAGAACGGCTGGAAGGGCGGTGAGCCGAATCGCTCGAGCGACAGCAGGTGCGCCAGCGGGTAGGCGTAGGCGACGGCGACGAGGATGATCGCCACCACGGTCCACACGCCGAGCCGGTCCCAGACGCCCGCAGCCGGTCAAATCTGCCAACACCCATGGCGCCTACGGTCCCCCGCTGATATGGTTTGCGCTGCCGGCGGACCACGGGGGGACCATGGAGCTTCGGCAGCGTCTGGCACACTGGATCCGGCCGCTCGTCTACCTGGGGACGAACCCGATCAGCCTGGTGGGAGCCATCCTCACCACCAGCGCCGGGATCACCCTCGTGGGCTTCTGGGCCCTCGAGATCTTCCGCGGTGGCCCCGTCCACCCCTACGCAGGGATCGTCCTCTTCCTGGTCCTGCCCGGGTTCTTCGCCCTGGGTCTGGCCCTGATGCCGGCCGGCCTGCTCTGGCGCTGGCGCCGGATGCGGCGCCGCGGCGAGTTGCCCGCGGACTACCCTCCGGTGCGGCTCTCGCAGCCGGCGGTGCGGAACGCGGCCGTCCTGGTGGCGGTGGCGACGATGATCAACGTGGCCATCCTGGGGACGGGCAGCTACCGTGGCGTCGAGTACATGGACTCGCCGCAGTTCTGCGGCATGACGTGCCACAGCGTCATGGCCCCCGAGTACTCGGCCTACATCGGCTCGCCGCATTCGAGGGTCGCCTGCGTACAGTGCCACATCGGCCCCGGAGCCTCGTGGTTCGTGCGGTCCAAGCTGGCGGGCACGCGGCAGGTGTTCGCAGTGGCGCGCGGCACCTATTCCCGCCCCATCCCTTCCCCGGTGCGGGAGCTGCGGCCGGCCCGGGAGACCTGCGAGCAGTGCCACTGGCCGCGGAAGTTCGCGGGCGACAAGCTGATCGTGCGCATCAAGCACGCCGACGACGAGGCGAACACCCCGCTCGTCACCGTCCTCCTGATGAAGATCGGCGGCCACAACGGGCGCGGCCCGGCCGGGATCCATGGGCGCCACCTCGACGACACCGAGCGCATCCGCTACGTCAGCACCGACGGCCGGCGCCAGGTCATTCCCGCCGTGAGCTACATGGACGACGCAGGCAAGATGGTCGATTACCTCTCGGAGGACGCCGCGGGGAAGCCGCCCCCCGGCGGAGAGCGGCGAGCCATGGACTGCATGGACTGCCACAACCGGCCCACTCACGCGTTCGACCTCCCGGAGCGGGCCGTCGACCGGGCCCTCGCCGAGGGAACGATCAGCCGAGCGCTGCCGTTCGTCCGGAAGAAGTCGGTGGAGCTGTTGCGGGCGGACTATCCCGACCGGGACGCGGCCTCCCGCGAGCTGGGCGCGCGCCTGGCCGAGTTCTATCGCCGCGAGTACCCGCAGGTCTACGAGTCCCACCGGCCCGACGTCGAGGCGGCGGGCGAGCGGATCCGGGACATCTACCTTCGCAACATATTCCCGAACATGAAGGTGACGTGGGGGACGTATCCGAACAACCTCGGGCACGAAGACTCTCCCGGCTGCTTCCGCTGCCACGACGACAAGCACAAGACGGCCGACGGCCGCGTCATCACGCAGGACTGCAGCGCGTGCCACGCCGTGCTGGCCATGGAGGAGTCGAACCCGAAGATCCTGGGCGACCTGGGCCTGCAGTGAGGGCGGCCGGACCCGTTCTCGCCGCCCTCGGCCTGGCCCTCGCCGGCGCCCGCGCGGGAGCCGCGGAGAAGGCGCCACCCGCGCCGACCGACGCGGACTGCCTGGCCTGCCACGAAGATCCTTCGGCGAAGCGAGCCGACGGCCGGCCTCTCATCCCGCCGACGTCCAAGGCGGCGTCGGTGCACGGGGCGGCCGGCCTGGCCTGCATCGACTGCCACGCCGATCTGGCGCGCACGACGGACTTCCCGCACCCTGCGAAGCTGGCCCCCGCGCAGTGCGCCTCTTGTCACGCCGACGCCGTGGCGCAGTACGGCGAGGGCGTCCACGCGCAGGCGCTGCGCGCGAAGCCGGGCAGCCTGGCCGCCAACTGCGCCGACTGCCACGGCGCCCACGACATCCTGCCCGCGAAGGACCCCGCCTCGCGCACCTACCATCTGAACCTGGTACGGACGTGCGGGCGCTGCCACGGCGACCCCGAGACGATCCGCCGGGGCGGCATCACGATCGGCAACGTGGCCGCGCTCTTCCAGGACAGCATCCACGGCCAGGCCCTGGCGAAGAGCGGCCTCGTGGTCGCGCCCAACTGCAACTCGTGCCACGGCCACCACGACATCCGGCGGGCCGCCGACGCGGCGAGCCCGGTCTTCCCCTCGAACGTGCCCGCCACCTGCGGCCGCTGCCACGAAGGCATCCGCAACGAGTACGACACGAGCGTCCATGCGGCGGCGGCGAAGGCGGGCCGGGGAGGTGCCGTCTGCTCGGACTGCCACACCGCCCACGGAATCCAGGCCGCCGGCGTTCCGGCGTGGCGGCTGGCGGTGGTCAGGGAATGCGGGACCTGCCACAAGGAATCGGTCCGCACCTTCCGCGACGGCTTCCACGGGCAGGCG
>JBGPGM010000479.1:0-2610 GCA_041483855.1 Phycisphaerae bacterium
CCACCTTCCGCCTCGGACCGGACCGCCCAGCGCCCCGCAGAACCCGGGCCGGCGGCCGATCGTCACGGCCGGCATCGTGGGAAGGGTCAACATGAAAGCACGGATCTTGATCGCCATGCTCGTGGTACTCGGGCTTGGGATGCTTGCGCCCACGCCGGCCCGGGCGCAGCCGGGCCAGTGGTACCAGCGCGTGGTTAGCGGCCCCACGGCGCGAGAGAACCACGCGATGGCGTACGACGCTGCCGGCGGCGTCACGGTCCTCTACGGTGGCGGCGGAGCCACCGAGACCTGGGAATGGAACGGGGCCGCCCCGTCGTCGCCGCCGATCACATCTTCTTCGGCCGGGACCGCCGGCGCGCCATCGCCAGCCCCGCCGCCGCGAACGTGCCCGCCGTTCCCGGCCCCGGGACGGTGAACCGCACGTTCCACGACACCGACCCCGGCCCCAGTTGCGGCGCGTTGAGCGTGATCGACGATGAGAGCTGGTACGCCCCCGGGTCCAGCACGCCCGACACGTTGAGCCGGTTCCCCGAATGGATCGTGCCGAACGCGCTGATCAGCGACACCGAGCCCGTATCCCCCGACGCTACATCCGCCACCAGCGTATACGCCGTCGGCTCATCGAGCACGAAGAACACCGACACCGACCCGCTCGCGACGCCGGTCGTCAGGTCCTGCATCAGCCGGGAGTACGACAGCGTCCCGATCGCCATGATCCCCGTCTCCGTGAGCGAGCTGGTCTGCGATGAGCTCAGCGTCGCCTGCGCGGGCCCGAACGACGCCGACGCCGTGTCGCTCCACGGCTCCTGGTCCGGCGCCATCCTGGTCTGCGACGACGAACCGATCTGCGCCGACACGATCCGGGTCGACCCCTGGTAGATGATCGCACCCGACGCCTGCTCCCCCGCTGCTCCCGCCACCACCAGCGCCCCGATCAGCCCGATCATGACGTTGCGCCCTCGCATGCTCATGCTCCCGCAAATCCCCGCCCCGACCTCGATCACCGTGTGGCGAGCCCAACCCCCAAGTCCCCCGGCTCGATCCTGAGACTCACTCTAGGTACCGCCAAGCATGATCGTCAGCGCAGAGCCGATCGCCTTATCGAACACCTTGCCGAATTCGATGACCTGCTTCTTGTTGAACGCCTTGCTCTCGAGCCACTTCCGGTCCAACTCTTGAAGATCGGCGGTGGGTACAACGATGGTCGGCATTGGGGCGTGCAACGGCATGCCCCAGAGCAAATGCGGTCGGCGCATGGCTCGCACGGCCGTGAAGCTGGCGCGACGGACCCTTCCACTGGCCGATCGATAAGCAGCATGGGCTCCGGTTGCGCTGGCAAGAGACATCGGCCTCGCAGAGTCTCGTGTAGGCACACCGCCGTTGCTCGCGTCGCCCCGCCCTCCCCCCCACTCCCGCCCGCGGATCGCCACCGGCACTGCCGCCTGCTGGGGAGCCGATCGCGGCCCCCGGGCCGGTCCCTGCGGGGCCTGTCGGTTGCGTTCCCCTCGGAACCTGTAGCCTTCAGGGGCCGCGGCACGCGGGGCGGAGGGGTCCCACGAAGCCGCTTGCGGCGGGGCAACGCGAACGGGATGATCAGCGCCGACGGGTGCACCGATGCGCTGCAAGACGTGCGACTACTCGTTGTGGAACCTCCGAACGCACCAGTGCCCGGAGTGCGGGTCGCCCTTCGCGCCGAGCCAGTTCGAGTTCGAGCCCAACGCCGTGCGGTTCCAGTGCATCCACTGCGGCCAGGCGTACTACGGCAACGGCGACAAGGGGCACCTGGCGCCCGCCGAGTTCGACTGCGTCTCGTGCGGCGCCCACGTGACCATGGAAGAGATGGTCCTGACGCCCGCGGAGGGTGTCCACGACGACAAGGCTGCCATCGGGGTCCAGCCCTGGCTGGACCGGAGCAAGCCCAGCCGCGTCAAGCGCTGGCTGGGCACGGTCGGGCTGGCGCTGGTCGGGCCGGCCCGGCTGATGCGCCGCACGCCCCGAGAGAGTTCGACCGCTGCGGCGTGGGGGTTCGCGTTGATCACGAGTCTGGTCGTGAGCATCGGGGCGACGGCTCCGCTGCTCTTCTTCATGGGGATCGGGACGTTCGCGGCTGCGCGAGGCACGCGCAGCGCTGGCGGGGGGGTGGCCAGCGTTGCTTTCTTCGCCGTTCTCTTCGCTGTGGTCGGCCTCTTTTGCGCCACGGCGATCGGCATGCTCATGCTGGTCTTATTGGGTCTGGTCGCCCATGGCCTGCTCAAGTTGACCGGCACGACGGCCTTCGGCATCGGGCGGACGTACCAGGCGCTGTGCTACGCGTCGGGCGCCAACGTGGGGTCGGCGATCCCGTGCGTCGGCGGGTACGTCGGGTGGATCTGGTGGGTCGTCAGCGGCGTGCTGACGGTCAAGGAAGGGCAGCGCGTCAGCGGCGGCCGGGCGTCGCTGGCGGTGATCACGCCACCGGTCCTGGTGCTGGCGATGCTGATCGCGGCGTACATCGCGCTCATGGTGTTCGCGATGCGGATGGCCAGTGTTGCGCAGGCCACTATCGCCGCCACGGTCGGGGGAACGGTCTCCACGCAGCAGATCACCGAGGGTCTCTTCTTGTTTGCCGAC
>JBGPGM010000480.1:0-2597 GCA_041483855.1 Phycisphaerae bacterium
CTTGCGCCTTTCGACCTCCACCCCCCACCCCCGCGTGCCTCATTTCTTGCCCGCGTCCTTCACCTCAGCCCGAGCCAGCCATGCCTGGGCTTCGCCGGCGCGGCCCGCCGCGGCCAGCATCTCGGCGCCGCGCCGGTAGTAAGCCGGACCGGCGCGCGGGTCCAACTGGACGGCGCGCTCGAGTGTCGCGGTCGCGCCGCTCACATCACCGCTCAGGAACGTCGCAACGGCCAAGTCGCCCAGGACGCCCGCGTCCTGCGGCGCGGCCGCGCTGGCCTGGCGCAGCTGGTCGATCGCCTCGGCCACGCTGCCCTGGCTGAGCAGCAGCGACGCCAGGCCGGCGCGTGCGCGGACATCGTCGGGGCGTTGCTTCACAGCCGCGCGGTAGACGGCCAGCGCCTTGTCGCCCTGGCCGGTCTGAGCGTAGAGCCAGGCGAGCAGGTCGCGGCATTGGGCGAAGTCGGGGTGCTGGTCGGCCAGGCCGTGCAGGTACTCGATGGACCGGTCGGGCCGGCCCTGGAGCAGCATCACGCGCGCCAGGTCGGCGCAGGCCGGATCGCCGGGGCCGGAGCGCTCCATGGCACGGCGGAGCAGGTCCTCGGCCTGGGGGTATTCGGCGCGGACCAGCCGCAGCCACGCCGCGCGCATGTCGATCTGGGGCGTGTCGGCGAAGCCCCAGCCGCCGTGGGCCCAACCGGACCCGCGGGTGTAGTAGTCCAGCGCTGCCCCGGCGGCGGCGACGGTCTCGGCGGGGACCTGGGCGCGGTGGCCTGAAAAGACGGCCTCGCGCGACACGGCGACCTGGCCATCGATCGCCCCACCGCGCCAGAACCAGTAGCGCACCAGCGCCGAATGGACCAGCAGGCCGATCATCAGCGCGGCGACGGCGGCGAAGCTCCAGCCGGCGGGGCGGAGGCGGTCGCGGAGTTTGAGTTGGGCGCGTGCGAAAGTCGAGTTGCGGTCGCGCACCAGTCGCCACACCTTCCACACGATGAAGGCCACGCACACGCCCATCCCGACGGCCATAAGCATCGGGATGAGGTCGTAGAGGCCGCGCGTGATGAAGAACGTCCCCGTGAACGCCCCGCCCACGAGCAGTTCCTCGCCCCAGGTCAGGTCGTAGAGGGCCTTGGGGCGCTGGGCCCTCGGGCGCGGCTTGAGCAGGGCCGGGCGCGTGAACCTGAACTTCAGGGCCCGCTGCGGGCACGCGCCGATGCAGTCGAGCGTCTTGACGCAGTTGCGGTTGACCACCATGCCGTACGCGGCGACCTCTTCGTGGACGCGGACTCCGGAGGTACACGTGGAGGTGCAGATGCCGCAGGCGTCGCAGCGGTTCGGGTCCACGACGACGCGCCCCGGCGCCAGTTGTTCCAGCGGCGAGAAGAAGCCGCCGTAGGGGCAGACATACCGGCACAGCCCGCGCCCGCCGAGGAAGTAGACGGTCGCGAATCCGCACACCAGCAGGAAGGGGATCGCCACCGCCACTGTCGGCAGGTGCGCCCACAGGTCGTCGGTCGTCAGTCGCGTTGTCAGCCCGGGGAAGGCCGGCGAGTCGCCGACGTACGCCAGCGCCGTCGGCCACAACGCCCGCAGCGCCGGGGCCAGGGCCTCACGCTTGAACGTCGGCCAGACGAACATGTACAGGGCCAGGGCCAGAGGCAGGTACCCGAGCAGGCGCGCGCGGAACATCCGCGGCGGGACGCCCATCTTCCGCAACAGCCACGCGCACAGGTCCTGCAAGCCCCCCATGTGGCACGCCCAGCCGCACAAAAAACGCCCGACGACCAGCGTCACCAGCAGGGCCAGCGCGCCGAAGATGAAGCCGGTGTTGAGCTCGCCCATCTCCAGCGTGTACATCGAGTCCGAGATCACCGCGGGGGCGATGGTGTGCCCGGTCATCCGCCATTGGATGACGTGGGCCGTGATGATCACGTAGACGGCGATCATCGCGGCGGCTCGCCAGCGGGCGATGCTCGAGGACCGTGGGCGAGCGGGCTCGCGATGCTGCGCGGCGTCGTCCAGGACGTTGAGCGAAACCGTCTTGGGCTGGTCGTGTCCGGCAGAGGCGGGGGCTGCAGTTGTCACGGCCGCTCCTTTGAAGGATAACCGAACAAATTACTATCAACGTCGCGGATCGGGATTCGACTTGCCGATTGCTCTGCTGCGATCTGGTCTGTTCTCACGCGGCGCGGGCGTAACCAGAGCATAACCGTTCAACGGATCAATATATCGTCTATTTGTCCCCACGGCCACCTTGGCCGGCCTGGTCAGCCTCGGGACCGCCTCAATCATCGTCGGGGAGGGGACCTGGGCCGCGGGCGCAGAGGCGTTCCGCGTGGACCGCCACATCGGGTCTGGCGGGTCTGGGCGCCCAGCCCGCGGCGGCGCTCGGCAGTGCGGCGCACGCCGGGAGCACCGACGGGTTGGCCAAGGTCGGCCTGGGTACAACCGGCTTGGACCAGGAGGCCCTTGCCTAGCAGCCCGTTGAAAAAAGCGCCACCGGCCCCGGGTGATGATGGTACAACATGGCGGCGGCGGGGGAGCGTCACGGAGGGCGTGCGATGGCGATGGGCCGACGGGAGGGTGAGCGTCAGGAC
>JBGPGM010000481.1:0-2595 GCA_041483855.1 Phycisphaerae bacterium
CCACATCACCCCGCTGGCGGGCCGCCGCCGCGCCGTCCCGATCGACGAGCAGCGCCTTGAGGAAGTACTCCTGGGCGGTCATGACCGTCTGGATCATCGCTTCGATCTTGGGCTTGATGTTGTGCGACTGGTCGATCATGTAGGCGATGTCCAGGTCCCGCCGCTGCTCGGCCTCGGCCAGCGTGACCTCGGCGAAGATGCGGAACAGCTGGTAGGGATCGATCGAGCCCATCGTCAGGTCGTCGTCGGCGTACTTGCGGTCGTTGAAGTGGAAGCCGCCGAGCATCCCCTCGTCGATCAGGAACGCCACGATGTGCTCGATGTTGCACCCCGGCAGGTGGTGCCCGGTGTCGACGAGCACTTTGGCGCGCGGGCCGGCCTGCCGGGCGAACGCGCACGCCATGCCCCAGTCGGCGATGTCGGTGTGGTAGAACGCCGGCTCGAAGGGCTTGTACTCGACCAGCATCGTCATGCCCGGCGGCATGGCCGCGTGCACCTCGGCCAGCGCCTCGTGGAACCAGCGCTTCCGCTGGCGGATGTGGCCCTGCCCCGGGTAGTTCGTGCCGTCGGCGAACCAGAGGCTCAGCGTGTCCGAGCCCGCGGCCGCGCCGACGCGGACACAATCGAGGATGTGGTCGATCGCCCGCCGGCGGATCGCCGGATCGACGTTGGCGACCGACCCGAACCTGTAGCACTGATCCTGGAAGACATTGGGGTTGATGGAGCCGATGCTCACGCCCAGGCTCCCGGCCAGGCCGGCGACCCGGACCGGATCCGAGCCCGACGCGAAGTCCCACAGCACGTGCACCGCGACGGTCGGGCAGCAGCCCGTGTGGGCGTGCACCTGCGCGGCGTCGGCAAGTTTTTCCTCGATCGTCGTCGCCGCGCCGTCCTGCAGGAACTTGCCGAACCGCGTGCCCGTGTCGGCGTACCCCCACGAGGGCGTCTCGATGCAGAAGCGGTCCAGCCGCGCGGCCAGGTCGGACTCGGTGATGCCGGGGGGGAGTCGCATGGCAGGCTAGAAATCGAACCGGTCGATGTTGTCCCTGGTGAAGACGAGGATGTCGCCCAGCAGGATCTTGTCGTCCTCGATCTTCTTCTCGCCCAGCCGGCCGGCGCGCAGGCTGGTCGCCCCCGGCTTGAGTTCGCCCTTGACCAGCGCGTTGGCGGCCTGGATCGTCAGGTAGCCCAGGTCCACGGTGTTCCAGAGGATGACGGACTTGACCGTGCCGTCGTGCACGTACGGCTTCATGTCGTTGGGCGTGGACAGGCCGGTGACCAGCACCTTGCCGCCCTTGCCGCTCTGCTTGACGGCCTCGGCCGCGGCCGGGAACGAAACGGAACTGATCCCCCACACCGCGCGCAGATTCGGGTACGCGTTGAGCAGGTCCTTGGTGGCCTGGAAGGCCAGCCGCTGGTCCTCGTTGGACGGCTTGATGTCCACCAGGTGCAGGCGCGGGTGCGCCTCCAGCCGTTCCTTCATGTACCTGATCCACTCGTTCTGGTTCGCGGCCGTCAGCGTGGCCGTGACGATGGCGACATCGCCCTGTGCCGCATCGCCGCCCAGGTCGTGGGCCATGGTGTCTACCAGCGCGTGGCCGATGTCGCGTGCCGTGGCCTGGTTGACCATGAACTCGCGAGAATCCGCGACGCCGTCGGCGTCCCAGGTGATGACGTGCACACCCTTGGCCCGCGCCCGCTTCATCGCCGGGGCCAGCACGTCGGGGTCATTCGGGGAGACGGCGATCACGTCGACCGCCTGGAGCGTCCACCGCTCGATCATCGACGCGGCCTTCTCGGCCGAACCATCCGTCGGCCCGTCGTAGATCACCTCGACCCCGAGTTCCGCCGCCGCCTCCTGGGCCCCCTGGGCGCAGCTGGTGAAATACGGCACGCCCTTCTTCTTGGGGAGCAAGCAGATCGTGGTCTTCCTGGCGGGCGCGGAGGCGCTCTTGGGGCGGGGGGTCGCGGAGGGGTCGCCCGGCGCGCCGGCCTTCTCGCAGCCGACCAGCCCGGCGATGACCAGGGACGCCAGGAGGAGCCGGGGGGTGATGAAGCGTGCCATGGGGGCTCCGGTGTGGGTCAATCCGCGCGCTCCCGCAGGAGCCGGCCGGCGAGAACGCTGACGATCAGCACGGCGCCGACCACGAGGAGAACAAACTCATCATGATACCAACGCCAGGCGATGAACTGGCGGATCTCGTGCAGCAGCAGAACACCGGCGAGCGTGCCCGCCAGCGAGCCGCGCCCGCCGGAGACGCTCGTGCCGCCCAGGACGACGGCCGTGATGGCGTCCAGTTCCATCCCCAGGCCGGCGTCCGCGTTGGCGGTGTTCCGGCGCGCGATGAGGATGTCCGCGGCCAGCCCTGCGCCCGCGCCGGAGAGCGTGTACAGCCAGATCTTGAGCCGGTCGACGGGCACGCCGCTGAACCGGCAGGCGGTCTCGTTGAACCCGATGGCTCGGATGTTCCGCCCCGCCACCCCGCGCCAGAGCACCAGGCCCGCCGCCGCGTACGCCGCCGCGGCCGGCAGCAGGATCACGGGCAGGCCGCCGAGCCGGGCGGACGAGAGGAAGATGAACGAGTCGGGGAACCC
>JBGPGM010000482.1:0-2588 GCA_041483855.1 Phycisphaerae bacterium
CGGGGAGCGCCCACCTCCACGCTGGTCGTAGTAGATCAGCTCTCTCCCATCGGCCAGTGCGTCGAAGTGCGGGAGGAGGTATGCGTGATGGGCGCCGGGGCCGCCGTGCAGCACCACCACCGGGGGCCCACCGCCCACCCGTCGCACGAGAAGGGCGACATCGCGGAGCGGCACCACCGTCTCCATGGCGGCGGGGTCGTCGCGCACCGGCGGAGCTACAGCAGCACCGCGAGCGCGTCCGCCACGCGCCGCACGGCGGCTTCTTCGTTCGGGGTGAAGGGGTCGGGCAGGTCGCTGTCCACGTCGATCTGCCCGAGGATCGTCTCGCCACGCCGGATCAGAACCACGAGCTCCGCGCGGGTCCAGGTGTTACAGGCGAGGTAGTTGGAGATGGCGCGCACGTCCGGCACGTTCTGATCCTCGCCGGTAGTCACCGCCGTCCCGCAGACGCCCGTGCCCACCGGGATTCGGGTATGATCGGTCTCCCGGCCGGCGTACGCCTCGAGCACCAACTCGCTGCCATGGAGCATGTACAGGTAGACCGAGGTGTAGGGCTCGCCGGCGGCCCGGATTCTCTCGGCGGCGGTGCGGAGCAGTCCCTCGCGTCCCACGTCGCGCGCGAAGCCGCCGCGCAGGCTGGCGATCACCTTCTCGGCGTCGAGCGCCACATCACCCCCGCCTGGTGCCGAGCGTGGCGCGCACTTTCGTCACCCGATCGCCGCGCCGCACCACGATGTCCACGGTATCTCCCGGCTGATGGCTCCGCAGCGCGTCGGTCATCGCCTGCAGGTCGGCGATTTCGGCGTCGCCGATACGGGTGATGATGTCGTCTCCCCGGAGTCCGGCCTTCTCCGCTGGACTGCCCGCTCGCACACCCACCAGCCGGACGCCGCCCGGGTTTCCCGCCAAATCCGGCACCGTGCCCAGATACGCTCCGTATCCCTGTGACTGGGCGGTGGGGGCCGCCGCCGCGGGCTGGGGTGGTACCGAGGCGACGAAGGTGAGCGGCCCGGCGCGGTTGGCGATGGCCGTGACCAGCCCGACGGCAAAGTCGGTGACGCGCTTGAAGCCGTCGAAGTTGATCTTCTGCCAGTCGTCGGTGGTGCGGTGGTAGTCCTCGTGGAGATCGGTGAAGAGATGCAGCACCGGCCGTCCCGCGGAGTAGAACGGCGACTGGTCGCTCGGGCCGTACCCGTCCCCCTGCCTCTTGAGGTCGAATCCGGCGTACCAGTTGAGCGAATCGAGCAGTGCTGGAAACTCCTTGGCGGTCTGGCTGCCGTACACGATCAGCCGGCTCTGCCTCAGACGCCCTACCATGTCGAGGTTGATCATCGCCATCGTCGTCGAGAGCGGATAGATCGGTTCCTCTACGTAATGCGACGACCCCAGCAGTCCCAGTTCTTCCCCGCTGAAGGCGATGAAAATGACTGTCCGGGCCGGCGGAGCGGCGGCGAGGCGCGCCGCGATCTGGATCAGCATGGCCGATCCCGAGGCGTTGTCGTCGGCGCCGTTGTGCACTTTCCCCGTACTGTCGGGGTCGAGGCTCCCGAAGCCGCCGAGGCCGAGATGATCGTAGTGGGCGCCGACGATCACTGCCTCGTTGCGCAGCGTCGGGTCGCGGCCGGGGAGAAGTCCGATGACGTTCCGCCCCGTCGCGCCGACCACGTGCGCCTGCTGCGCCGCCGGCGCCCCTTTGGCGATGGTGAAGGTCTGGAACCACCCCCCGGCCGCCGGTTGCAGTCCCGCCTGCTCGAATCTGCGGGTGAGGTACGCGGCGGCGGTGTCGGCGCCGGGCGCGCCGGTCATCCTGCCGACGAGGCGGTCGTCGCTCAGGAACTTGATGTCGTCAATGGCCATCAGGGCGGGGGGCAACACCCTTCCCACGGGGGGCTGGGCCGTGCCGAACTGCTGGGCGCCCAGTGTCGAGCCGCCCGAAAGCGCGATGGCCAGCGAGAACCATCCGGCTGCGGTGGAGCCGCGCGGGAGCCGGGAGTATGCGTTCATCGGGGGACGAAGTCGGTGGCGGGGCCAAGCCTCGCGGCGAAAGCCGCCAGGAGTATGGCCGTCCGGTCGAGGTCCTCGAGCGCGACCATTTCGTTCGGGCTGTGCATGTAGCGGTTGGGTACCGATACCAGCGCGGTTGCCACCCCGCGATGCGCGTTGAAGATCCCTTCGGCGTCGGTGTGGGTGTCCCGCGAGGCGGCCTCGATCGTGTAGGGGATCCCTTCCGCCTCCGCAGTCGTGGCGAGCAACTCGAACACCACCTCGCTGACCGACGCGCCGCGGGAGATCACCGGCCCGCCGCCGAGCTTGTACTCACCGTGCTTCCGCTTGTCTATGCCCGGATAGTCCGTCGCGTGGGTCACGTCCACCACGATGGCCACATCCGGCTCGAGCGTGAAAGCGGAGGACCGTGCGCCGCCGCCCGTGGCCGCGATCTCTTCCCGCGTGGTGGCCACCGCCGTCACCGAGGCCGCCTTCTTCGCCTTGCTGCGCGCGAAGAGGCGCGCCGCCTCGAGCACCACGAATGCGCCGATCCGGTTGTCGATGCTGCGGCTGACCAGTCGGCCGTTGGGAAACTCCAGGAC
>JBGPGM010000483.1:0-2584 GCA_041483855.1 Phycisphaerae bacterium
ATAGCCCGCCGGCGGGTGCGAACACATGGCGAGTCTCGGGCGCCGCGGTGCCCAAGGGCCCCATCGAGCGGGTCTAGGCGGCGCGGGGCGGGAAAGTCGCCGCAAGGGTCTTCCATCGGCGGGCCAGCCCCGGTATTCTGTGGCTGGAAGGGCGCTGACAGGGGCGCAGCGCACAGGAGGTCGGGCGAGAGGTGAGGGGGAGGCGTGGCGCGGTGGTGTGAGTGTGTTCTGCGCTCGGTTCGCGTGACGATCGGCGGCACGGCTCCGCCGGGCTTACGAGCGAACGTCGGTACGGGACCGTTCCGGCCGCGGCGGCGCGCCCGCACTGGGCCCTCCGACGGACCGGATCGGCAACAGGCAAGAGGGCAAAGGATGGGCGCGGGGCGGGGCGGGGACACGAGGAGGCTGCAAGATGGACGCGTACAACGACGGGCGGCAGAGAACACGCTCCGAGCGGTCTGGGCGGCGGTGGAAGACAGGGCTGGGGCGGTGGGTGCGGGTGGCACGCCACGTGGCGACCGTGCTGACGGTGGGGGCGGTCCTGATGTTGATGCTGCCGCCGGACCTGTGGGCGTGCGGGGCCACGCCGCCGCGGGACTGCTCGCGCACCACGGTGCTTATCAAGGCGTTCCCGGTGGCGATCGTGCTCTCGCCGACGGGCGGGGTGTTGCCGATCCCGGTGACGGTATTCGTGGGGAACTTCTCGGGGCTGCCGGCGACCGGCTGCCCCACGCCGACCAGCACAACCGTGACGCTGACGATCTCCTGCTTGCCCGGCCCTTCGCCGGTGCCCGCCTCCACGGTGATCGTGCACGGCGGCGTTCCGGGCATCTCCGTCGGGTTTGTGCCGGTGACATTCCCGGGGGGTCCGCCGCGCGTCTGCACGGTGACGGGCAGCGCGGTGACCACGTGGAGCGACGGGGTCACGACGACGGGCACCGGCGACCTGGTGGTCTGCCTGGTGGAGCCGGCGCCGGGGAGGCCGACGACGCCGCGCCTCGACATGAAGTTGCTATCACCGACGATGCCGGTCGCCCACCCCGGCGACTCGCGCCGGTTGGTGGTCAGGCTGACGAACAACGACCCGGTCAACTCGGTGACGGGCATGGTTACGGTCGTGTCGCGCCAGCGAGCCCGCCTGAGCACGATGTCGCCCACGCCGCCGCCGGGCTCGGGCCAAGGACCGGGGTCGGCCGCGTCGCCGCTGCACGGCGACGCCTTCGCGCTCGTGGACGCGGACGGCGCGCTGCCCAGCGGGCCCGGAACGAACTACATGCTCGACGATGGGACGGCGGAGACGGGGATCGGCCTGGCCCCGCCGGGCGACCTGATCTGGCTCAACTCGTTCACGGTGGCGCCCGGGCGCGAGATGATCGACAAGGTCAGCGTCGTGTACGGCGCGGGCGTCAACGGGCGGCCCGTCACGGCCCTGCTCTACAGCGACCCTAACGGCGACGGCGATCCGACGGATGCCGTACTGCTGAACAGCCAGGATTCGTTCGCGGCCAATGCCGGGACCAACACCTTCAACGACATCCCGATCCCGGCGACGGTCGTGGGGGCGCCGGGGAGCAAGTTCTTCGTCGGGATGCTCATGCGGAACACCGGCTTCCCGCCGGAGTTGCCCGCGGGGTTCGACCAATCGAGCAACCTGATGCGCTCGTGGGTGGCGGCGGACGATCCGTGTCGGGGAAATCTCGTGCACCTGGGGCTCAACTCACAGCCGCCCATCCGGATCGACAGCGCGGGCTTCCCCGGCAACTTCATGGTGCGCGCGCACGGCGCGCCCGCGGCGCCGTTGCTCGGGGCCTGCGTGCCGCTGGGCGACCCCGGCGCGGCCGAGACGTCAACGGTCACCAAGTCGATCACCCTGTGCCCGGGCCAGTCGAGGGTCGTGCAGCTGGACACGCGCTCGTACCGGATGTGCCCCAAGGGTTCGGCTTGCGAGATCACCTTCGCCTTCAGCGGCACCTACAGCGACAGCTCGCCGGCCCTGGCGTGCGTGCAGGCGGCGCACATGGTGGACCCCGACGTGCCGCCCGACATGCGCTGCGCCGACGAGGGGCTCATGGCCCGCTGCACGCCCTTCGACAGCGGCACGGACCTGCGGTACGCGGGCACGATGCCGACGCACCAGATCGACGAGACAGCACGCATCCTGAACGTCCAGATCGTGCCCGAGGGGCTCCCGCCGCTGATCACGCAGCCGCCGCAGTCGAACTCAATCGACGCGGGCAACGGCAACACCAAGGGACGGATCGGCGTCCTGGCCGTCGAGCCGGGGGGCCTGCCGGTCGGGCGCAACTTCCAGGTGTTCCTGACCGTGGGGATCAACCCCAACGTCCCCCTCCAGACGACGGGCCTGCTCGCGGCCGACGTGCACCCGGGCGAGCCCACGCTGGGCGACACGTACTTCTTCGTCAACGCGCACTCCCAGGTGTCGGGCGGCGGCATTCCGCCGACGCTGAACTCGTTCTTCGATATCTTCTACTGCGTCAGCCTCGACGGCGTGACCACCGGTCTGCACCACTCGGCGATGATCGTGCCTGGGTCGATCACCGCGCAGATCCTGAGCCCGAACACG
>JBGPGM010000484.1:0-2583 GCA_041483855.1 Phycisphaerae bacterium
CCAACGTGCTGTGCCTGTCGGCGGACCTGCTGGGCCAGCGCCTGATCGAGAAGATCGTGGAGGTGTGGCTGGCGACGCCGTTCCAGGACGGGCGGCACGCGCGGCGCGTGCGCAAGATCGCGGCGCTGGAAGAGGGGCAGGACCCGTCGGGCGTCCAATAACGGGCTTTACGCGGACGGAGCGCCGCCCCCGCCGTCCGGGTTGAGCCGCCGGGCGATCTCGTCGAACCAGTTGAGCACCACCGTCAGCTGCGTGACCGGGGCCTGGTCGTCGTGGGTCTGGACCATGACCAGCCGGTCGTCGGGCCCGACGGCGTAGTTCGGGCTCGAGTGCGTCGACGCCAGGTACGGGGCCTCGAAAAGCGGGCGCGGCCGTCCGGCCATGAACGTCGGCTCTGTGGCGATGCGGACGGCGTACACGGTGTCCTGGTTGCGGTAGAAGAGTTCGCGCCCGGACGGGGCCCACAACGGCGCCGTGCCGCCGTCCGTCGTGACCTGCCACTTCCCCCCGGGACCCGGGTAGGACTGGAGGTAAACCTCGCTGCGCCCCGAGACGTCGGAGGCGTAGGCGATGAGCTTGCCGTCGGGGCTGAACGCCGCGCCCCATTCGTTGAACGGGGTCTGCACGAAGGGTCGCGCCGTGGGGGGGCCGCCGGCGTCGTCGGGCTGAAGCGGCAGCAGCCAGATGTCCGCGCCGCTTTGCGGGCGGGTCTCGACAAAGGCCAGCGTCTTGCCGTCGGGCGAGAACGAGCAGGGAACGGGGAAGAACTCGCTCTCGAGAAGTCGCTGCGGCTGACCGGAGCCGTCGGCGGGCATCCAGTACAGCTCGTACATGCCGTTGAGGTTGGAACGGAAGGCGATACGCTGGCCGTCGGGGCTGAGCACCGGGCAGGAGTTGTCGGCGTCGAAGGTCAGGCGGGTCGCGGCGTTGCGATCCAGGTCGTAGACCCACAGGTGGTCGGACGGCCCCTGGAGCTGGACCACCAGCCGGCGCCCGTCGCCCGAGACGAACGGCGCCAGGAAGGGGCGCTGCTCCTGCGTGACCGGCGCCGTCTCGCCCTGTCGCGTCGTCCACAGCAGCGAGTGGTGGGGGAGCCACACCTCGCCCGAGGCGTAGACCAGCGAGCCGTTGGACGAGAAGGCGAAGTGGGCCGAGCCGCCCAGTGCGTTGGTCAGCACGCCGGCAAGGACCTCCGTGGGGTGGCCGGTGACCTCCAGCCGGTCGGGGTCGAACGGGACGGCCATGAGCGCGCCGGCGCGCGTGTAGACGATGTGCCCCGAGGGGGCGAAGCGCGGCTCGCACCCGCCCTGGATCAGGGGCTTGCGCTCGCCGGTCTTGAGGTTGATCGCGGCGATCGTCGCGTCGTCGAAGCCCGCGCCGGACCAGATGGTAAACAGGGCGACACGCCCGCCGGGGAGCAGTTCCGGCGAGAGATAGGCTCGCTCGCCCTTGGCCGGGTCGGGCTCGGCGATGATCGTGGGCGAGCCGCCCGCCGCGGGGACCTTGGCCAGGCCCATCTGCAGGTCGGGCACGAAGAGGATGACATCGGCCTGGTCCCAGCAGGCGCCGTGGTGCCGGGGGGCGTTGCAGATGGTCAGGGGGTTGCCGCCGGTGACGGGGATCTTCTTGAGTTTCCCGTCGGCGAAGAAGCCCAGGCGCGTGCCGTCGGGCGAAAAGAACGGGCTGTCGGCGCCCTCGGTGCCGGGGATGGGCTTGGCGTCGAGTTGATCGATGCGGCGCAGGAGCAACTGGGTCTTGGGGGGCCGGCCGACGACGTAGGCGATGCGCTGGCCGTCGGGGGAAAAGGCGAGGGAGGGCTTGCGGGCGTTGGTCAGGGCTTCGCCGGGCGGCAGGGTGAGGGTGAAGCGGGCGACAGGTCGTGCGCCGGTCCCTCCGGCGCCGCCCCCGCCGAGGCCGCCCCCCGCGTCAGCCGGCTTGAACCAGCCGGTGCGCGGCTTGGCGAGCAGTTCGTTGATCTCGATGCGGGCATCGCCGATGTCGCGCAGGCGGTTGCGCGGGTCCTTGTGCAGGCAGCGCTGCACCAACAGGCGGATCGCCGTCGGCGTCCGCGGGGGCAGGGGAGTCCAGTCCGGATCGCGCTCGATGATCGCGGCGATGGAATCGGTCGAGGTGGACCCCCCGAAGGCCATGTGCCCGGACAGGCACTCGTAGAGAATGCACCCGAAGGACCAGATGTCGGTCCGCTTGTCCACCGGCTTGCCGCGCGCCTGCTCGGGCGACATGTACCCGGGCGTGCCGATGACCATCCCGGGGGCGGTGCGGGTCGAGATGACCGTCGCGGAGGCGGCCGAGACGGCGGGCGGGCCCAGCGCGGCCTGGACGGAGTTGGTGGCGATCCCGAAGTCGAGGATCTTGACCACGCCCTCGGGCGTGATCTTGACGTTGTCGGGCTTGAGGTCGCGGTGGACGATGCCGCGTTCGTGCGCGGCCTCGAGGCCCTCGGCGATCTGGGCGCAGACGCGCAGGGATTCGTCGATGGGCAGCGGGCCCTGGCTGATGCGCTCGCTGAGGCTCTCGCCGGGGACGTACTCGAGGATGAGCAGCCGCTGGCCATCGGATTCC
>JBGPGM010000485.1:0-2582 GCA_041483855.1 Phycisphaerae bacterium
AGATCGCCCAGCAGCTGGACCAGATCCAGCGGGCGATCGGCGTGCGGTTCCCCGTATTCGTCATCGTGACCAAGTGCGACCTGATCAACGGTTTCCGCGAGTTCTTCGACGAACTCAGCGACCCGCAACTCCAGCACCAGATCCTCGGGTGGTCCAACCCGGCGTCGCTGGACGATCCGTTCAACCCGGAACAGGTGGACCAGCACCTGCGGCAGGTGCAGCAGCGGCTGGTGCGCCGGCGGCTGGGGCTGCTGCTCGACCCGGTGAACACGGAGAACCCCAGCGCCAAGAGGACGGACCAGGTCGATGCGCTGTACGCGTTCCCCGAGAGCCTCATGAAGATCGCGCCGCGCCTGCGGCGCTACCTGGAGATGATCTTCGTCGCCGGCGAGTGGTCGGCCAAGCCGTTGTTCCTGCGCGGGATCTATTTCACGTCGTCGATGCGCGAGGGCTCGGCGCTGGACGCGGACCTGGCCGAGGCCCTGGGCATGCCCGTCGAGTCGCTGCCCGAGGGGCGCGTCTGGGAGAAGGAGCGGGCGTACTTCCTGCGGGACCTGTTCCTGCAGAAGGTCTTCCGCGAGAAGGCCTTGGTGACCCGCGCCGGCAACACGGGCCGGCAGCAGCGCCAGAGGACGCTGGTCGTCGCCGGCACAGCCGGGGTGGGCGTGGCGCTGGTGGCCCTCTTGACGTTCCTGGGCTGGCGGAGCCTGGGCGAGCAGGTGGGCAAGCCGCGCGATTTCTGGGAGAAGAGTTGGAAGGCGTACAACAAGATCGGACCGGCGGAGAACTTCGTCGGCAAGGATCACAAGTACCTATGGCCGATCGTCTATCACCCCGGGGATGATGACAAGAAGTTCGTCTACCGCAGCAAGGACAGCGAGTCGTTGGAGCCGATCCCGGAAGTGGCGGAAGACCGGCAGCGATGGGGCCGGTTCCCGCTGGCGCTGCAGGATCAGGCCAGGCGCCCGATCGGCATCCCGTGGGTCTTCCGTCCGGTGGCGTGGATGCTGGGCGACACCAGCGGGCTGAGCAAGGAACGCGCCCAGGCGGCGGGCGTGCTATTCGAGACGAGCATCTTGTGCCCCGTCATCGACGCGGCGCTCGTGCGGATGAAGAACGACACGGACAAGCACCAATGGTCGCCCCAGGCGGGCGGCGCCCTGGCGCAGCTGGTCCGGCTTGAGGCCGGGGGGGTTCCCGGCAGTAAAGAGCCCAAGCCTGTGGAACTGGCGCCCCTGCTGGCGTACGTGCTCGACCTGAAACCGGACGAGTACGCCAAGTCGGACGCGGGCCAGGACGCCCCCGAGTTGCAGAAGGTGGTCGGCTGGCTCTACGCCAAGGACGGCGCGGCGCGCCCTTGGCCTCCAGTGGCGATCAAGGATTCCAACGGCACGCTGATCACCCAGGGCGTGGCTGAATACGTCAAGTCCTGGGAGGGGGCCAGCGGCCAGGCCAAGGGGCTCGAGCAGGTCCGCGGCCTGATCAACGCGCTCGGCGCGTTCCGCGAGGCGGAGAAGCGGCTCCAGGCCGTGTCGGGGATCCAGGACGCCGCCGAGGCGTCCAAGGAATGGGGTGTGCGCCTCAAGGCGGTGCAGGACGAGGCGAAGAGGATCGACGACGGGGTGACGGTGCTGGCCGGGCGTTCGCTGGCCGACGCATACGACCAGGAGACGGAGAAGTACCGCGCCTTGGTGCGCAAATCGCACGCCGACCTGCTGGCGGAGTTCTCGCCGGTTGTGGGCGACGACGGCAAGGCCCTGAGCGCCGTCGGCGGGGCGGGCAAGGACGCCGCCGTGCGTGTGGATGGACTCGTCAAGGCCCGGGCCGAGGTGGACGCCAGCCTTAAGCAGCGGACGACCGACGACAGCAAGGGGCAGGAACAGCGGGCCGAGCGAGTGAAACTGGACAGCCTCTTCCTCAAGGGTGGCACGGGCGAGGTCCTGGCGTACCGTGCGCGCGCGACCATGTACGACCGTGCGGACGGCCAACTCAAGCCCGGCGACGCGGAGCACACCGTCAACATCGGCCGACTCAAGGAGCGCCTGGCGGCGATGGACGATGCGATCAAGGCCGCCAAGGACGACATCGACCGTATCGGCAAGACGGTGCAACTGCCCAGCAGCAACGCGTACGCCGCGGACGGTAACGAGTTGGCCACGCGCGCCGGCGCGGTGTCCACCTTCGCGCTGGACATGGCGGGCAAGGAGCGCCGTGCGGCGATGATCGGGGCGTGGCTGGACGCCCTGCCCACGTCCGGCGACCTGATGGCCGACAAGGCCGCGGAGTTGTCGGCGACCAATAAATGGACCATGCCGCGCCCCAGCGTGCCCATGACGGTGGCAGCCCAGCGGGGCGACAAGGTGTTCAGTGACAAGTTCGATTCGCGCGCGGCCGCGGCGTTGTTGAGCGACTGCACAGCCATCAGCGTCGTGCTGGACACGGGAGCCGGTGGCGGCCCGGCGAAGGTGTCGAGGACTCAGGAGCTGGCCGACC
This sequence comes from Phycisphaerae bacterium, assembly GCA_041483855.1. Classification (GTDB taxonomy): domain Bacteria; phylum Planctomycetota; class Phycisphaerae; order Phycisphaerales; family UBA1924; genus JBGPGM01. The sequence continues at coordinate 2,494 of JBGPGM010000485.1, forward strand.
GGAGCGCGCGCGTCAAGAAAGCGGGCGAGGACTACGGCGAGCTGTACTTGCGGTACTGGTCCGAGGGGCTGCTGGCGGACCTGGCGGTG
>JBGPGM010000486.1:0-2582 GCA_041483855.1 Phycisphaerae bacterium
CTTCAAAGTCGCCCGCCGACAGCGCCAGGCGGGCCCGCGCCAGCAGCAGGCGCGGATCGTCCGGTCGCGCCTTGACGGCGCTGTCCAGCAGGTCCCGCGACACCTTGGGACCCAGCGTCGGCGACGCCCCCGCCATCGACGCCACGCTCGTGACGGTGACCGTGTCCAGCCTGGCGGGGTCCTCGGCCCGCACCGCCTCGATCAGCCGGTTCAGGAGCGCCTCGTTGGCCGTGTAGAGCTCGGCGTAGGTCATCGAGTCCTTGCTGGCGCGCAGGTGCTCCTCGAGTTGCAGCTGCGTCAGCGTCAGCACCGCCGCCGGCGCCGGGGGGTTCTCCCGGATGTACTTCTCGAGCAGGTCGGTCGCGGCCTTGAAGCGGTCTTTGGCCTTGGCCTCCTCGCCCGCCTTCAGGGCGCGCTTGGCGATGTAGTTGTTCCACCCCGCCAGGGCGACGACGGCTTCGTGGTCCTTGGGGTCGGCCTGCACCGCGGCGGCCAGGTCCTCGCCCAGGGCGTCCAGGTCTTCCTTGGGCAGTTCGGCCCCGATGGAGACCATGCCCAGGCGCGCAAACCCCCGGTACCGACGCAGGCCCTGCGCCTTGTCCTGGCGGTCACCGAAGCCCCTGTACGCCTTGTCCGCCTCCCTGAACAGGTTCTCCCATCCCTTGAGGTCGGCCCCGAAGACGAGGTACTGCCGGTAGATTTCCTCCAGGAACTGGCGCTGCGATTCGGGCACGGTCGGCTCGGCCTCGGCCAGCGCCGCCATCGCGCCGACGTACTCCTGCGAGTACTTGTCCAGGTATTCCTGACGGTTCGTCGGCGTGATCTTGACCATCGCCGACATCCACTTGCGGATCCAGTCGCCGTTGGTCGTGTCCTTGTGGACGGCCTTGGAGTAGTACTTGGCCGCCGTCTTGTAGTCCCCCGCGGCCATCTGCTGGTCGCCCAGCGCGATGTTCTGGGGGCCGCTCTTGAGCAGCGCCAAGTACCCGACGACGATCACGCTCCCGGCGGCCAGTACGAGCACCGCGGCCAGGGTGACGACGAATTTCACGTTCAAGCGAGAAGCCATGCGTGCCTTCCTGTGCAGTTGAAGATGCCCGGGGCTCCGAACGGCCGGGCGCGCCGGCGCCGGCCCGGCGTGGGTGATTCCGGCTCTGTGCCGGCGCAGGTCATGGCGCCGTCCTGGTCGCTGGCGCGCCGGCGCGGCGCGGGCGCGTTGGGTTATCCGGCGGGTAGGTCCCCCGCTCCACCTCCACCCAGTCCGGGACGCATTGCATCAGGTCCGGCAGGAGTTCGCCCAGCAGGCTCTGGGCCGCGTCCGCCAGTTCCCGCGACGAACGGACCTGCGCGCTGGCGACCTGCACCTTGAGGTAGTACGCGTAGTCGTCGGTGAGCTTGAAGGCCAGCAGACGGATGTCCTCGGCGCTGTCCGCCACCCCGCCGTTGGCGATGAAGAAATATCCGGCGAACATCTTGCGCCCCGAGCGCGGCTCGCCGAACTCGGAGACGCGCAGGCGGATCGAGCGGGGGTTGCGCGGCAGGCGCACCCATCGGCCTGGCGGCGACAGGTCGTCGGGGGCCCAGACCTTGAACAGGGACGCGCCGGCGTCGGCCGGCCCGGCATCGTCGCCGATCCACGGCGCGCCGGGCTGCTCCAGCGCCAGGCCCTCCAGGAACGGCCCGGTGACGTACTGCCAGCCGCCGGCGACCAGGCAGCGCTCCGGCACGTGCGGGACCGTGTCCACCATGCCCGTGTAGTACGCCAGGTGCAGGTCCAGGACGACCGGTTCCTTGCCCTTGGGGGGCGACTTCTGGGCGTACGCGCGGCTGAGGTAGTTCCGGGTGTTGAGCTGCTCGATCATCTCCTCGGACTCGCGCCGGTCCTCGCCGACCCGCTGCCACGAGGCCGTCTGCGTGGGGACGGCCTGGACCTTGCGGTCCACCTCGATGGGCATCTTGCTCAGGTGGTACTTCAGGGCCCGCACGCCGGCGTTGAGCGCCAGCGCCGAGCCGCCCAGCAGGGCCAGGCTCACCACGAACGCCGGGGCGGACAGGGCACGCCACGGGCTCACGGTCCACCCTCTGCCCTCTGGGCCGGGGGGGCGGGGGGTGGCGGCTCGTCGCGCACGCACCGGTTCAATGCCCAGACCACCGCCATGTACACGCCGAACCCGGGGACCAGCAGCAGCGTGCCGATGAACGTATGAGCCTGCCCCGCAGCCAGGTCGGCGTTGAACAGCGTCGCGATCCCCAGCGCCATCACGCGCGCCACGTTGAGCAGCAGCGCCACGGGCGCCGCCAGCATCAACAGCGCCACCCGCTGCCACCAGTGCCGGCACGCCACCAGCGCCACCGCCGCCCCCAGCGCCATGAACGCGATCAGCATCCGCATCCCCGAACACGCCTCGGCCACGTTCAGCGGGCGCACCACGCCCGCGCTATCCGTCACGTACAGCGAGTTGCCCGCCAGGTCCGTCGAGACGCCCAGCACGTTGAGCGCGACGTACGCCCCCGCGGCGGCGAAGTCCTGGAGCCTGTAGGTGATCGCGTTCATCACCTTCTCGGGGATCGTCACCGCGAAC
>JBGPGM010000487.1:0-2580 GCA_041483855.1 Phycisphaerae bacterium
GCTGGTGGATGTGAACGCGCTGGTGAAGGACTGGCCGACGAACCTGGCGTACGGCGTTGCCATCTTCCCGCCGGTGCGGGAGGCGATAATCCTGGGTACGTTCTGGGTGCTGATGCTGGGGCGGAGGGTGCGCTGGGCGTGGGCGCTGGTGGGGCTGGCGTTTCTGATGAACGCGTGGCTGGTGATGCGGGCAACCAGTGAGAACCCGTGGAAGCCGAACGTCATGGGTGCGTGGCTGGGGTGGGCCGGCGGGTTGGCGGGCGCGGCAGTGACGGCGGCAGTTGGGTCGCTGCGGGATCGGTTATACGACCCGCCTGTTGCCGGGGACCGGGTGACGGGAGATAGTTAGCGGCGGTGCATCTTCACCCGACCGGGCGGCGTACCGATCATCTGATCCATCGCCTTGTCGGCGGTGTGGCTTGGGCGATAGCGGACACGAGTAGGTTCGGGACAGGGAGGCATGCTCCGATGCGCAAGGAGTCGGGCCGTATCCGCGGGTACTTGGAAACGGCCTGGGTCGGCGGGCTGACGTTGGCGTTCGTCGGGGCGGCGATCGCGCTGGACCCGATCCCCACCACCCGCAACGACTTCCACAACAGCGGCACGCAGCCGCAGTCGCTGGTGGACGACCCGGTCAGCGCCCGCGTGTGCGCCTTCTGCCACGCCGATTACAACGAGGAGCAGGAACCGTTCCGGCGCTGGGCGGGGAGCATGATGGGGCAGGCGGCCCGCGACCCGATCTTTCACGCGGCGTTGAATGTCGCGGAGCAGGACGCCGCCTTCGTGGGGGATACCTGCCTGCGCTGCCACGCGCCGATCGGGTGGTTGGGGGGCCGGGCGGCGCAGACGGACGGGTCCGGGTTGATGGGGGACGACTTCACGGGCGTGGCGTGCTCGATCTGCCACCGGATGGTGGACCCGGTGTACACGGCGGGGCAGAGCCCCGCGGTGGACCAGCAGATCCTGGCGGCCCTGGCGCAGCCGCCGACGAATCCGAACTCGGGCAACTACGTGATCGACCCGATGGACCGGCGGCGCGGGCCGTTCGACCTCAACGCGGACTGGGGCGGGAGTTTCCCGTTCCACGCGTTCCTGCAGTCGCCGTTCCACCTGAGTTCACGCCTGTGCGCGACCTGCCACGAGGTGAGCCTGCCGCATTTCTCGCGCCAGCCGGACGGGACCTATGCCCTCAACGCCCTGGACACACCGCCGCCGACGGACGACCGCTTCCAGATGATGCCCGAGCAGCGGACGTACAGCGAGTGGTCGCGAAGCGCGTTCGCGGCGGGGCCGATCGAGCTGGGCGGGCGGTTCGGGGGGAACCGCACGGCGGTGAGCACCTGCCAGGACTGCCACATGCCGACGACGACGGGCCAGGGCTGCGCCATCGACCCGCCGGTGCGGGGCGATCTGCCGCAGCACAACTTCAACGGTGCCAACTCGTGGGTGCTGCGCGCAGTGCGGGACCTGTACTACGACTCGGATACCTTCCTGAGCGAGGCGGAGGTGAACCTGTCGGTGGCGCGGAACGTGGACATGCTCCAGCGGGCGTCGGACCTTGTGCTATTCGTGAATGGGGGCACCCTGACGACACGGGTCATCAACTACACGGGACACAAGCTGCCGACCGGCTACAACGAGGGGCGGCGGATGTGGGTGAACGTGCAGTTCAAGGACGACAACAACGCGATCGTGCAGGAACTGGGGGCGTACGACGGTGCGACCGGCGTGCTGGACGCCGCGAGCACGAAGGTGTACGAGACGAAGGTCGGGCTGGACCACGCGATGGCCACCTACAGCGGGCGGCCAGAGGGACCGGGGTTCCACCTGGTGCTGAACAACCGGATCTACCAGGACAACCGCATCCCGCCGATGGGATTCACCAACGCGAACTTTGCGGCGGTGCAGGCGGGGCCAGCGGGCTACTCGTACGCCGACGGCCAGTACTGGGACGATACGAACTACGCGATCCCGCCCGGGGCGACGAGGGTGACGGTAAGCGTGTACCACCAGACGACGTCGAAGGAGTACATCGAGTTCCTGCGCGACCACGCCAGCGGCGGTCCGGGCAATCCGGGCGAGGTCGCGTACAACGAATGGGTGATGTTCGGCCGGAGCACGCCGGTGCGGATGGACACGGCGACTCGGAACCTGCGCTGCCCGTGCGATTGGAACGTGCAGAACGGGCTGAACAGTCAGGATTTCTTCGATTTCCTCACCGACTTCTTCGCCGGTCACGCGGACTTCGACGGCAGCGGAGCGACGAACAGCCAGGATTTCTTTGATTTTCTGACGTGCTTCTTTGCGGGATGTCCATGAGTCTGGCGGGGTGATTGTTCCGACGCCAAGGGCGCCAAGAGAAGACTTCGAGTTGAGAGCAAGCACGAGCCGGACACGTGGAAAGCCCGGCGCGCGGCGACCTTACCGAGCCTTCACCGCCCGCAGGGCCAGGAACAGCGGGATCTCGCGCCGGGCCCGGTTCTCTTCCTTGGCGCGCGGGCCGGAGGTGCTGGTGCGCTGGCCGGGCCATTCTTCGATGGTGTCGATCAGCAGCCCGGCCTCGGCGAACGTCTTGACGTA
>JBGPGM010000488.1:0-2576 GCA_041483855.1 Phycisphaerae bacterium
CCGCCTCGTCGCGAGTCATCACCACGACCGAGCAGTTGATGCAGCAACTGCTCGTGCTGGGGCGGTGAGCGCGAGTGTGAGGGAGGGGGCGCGCCCTGCCGCGCCCGGGCAGTGCCGGGGATCAAGTCAGGTGCGCCGCGATCCGATCTGCCCTGGGAGAGCGCCCGCCCAGCCGCGGGGCCCGAGGGCATACCGTGTCGCGACGAGCGATCGCCATCCTGTGTACCGCGGCGGCCGTGCCGGTCGCCGTGTCGCTGGTGCCGGGCCCAATGTTATCGGACCCGTCATTGGTCGCAATCCTGGCGGGGTGCCTGGTGGCGTCGGGCGCGGCACTGGTTATGGCAAGGGTGATCGGGCTCCACAGGCCCGACAGGGTCCCGCTGCCGGTCCGACACGGTCATTCCCGCACGCCGGATCGCCGATGAGGTTGCCGTAGGCACGCGGTGTGACGGTCGCGCTAGCGCTCCGTCCCCAGCACACTCTGGACCCTCATCATGGCGGACAAGAAATCCGAGTCCAAGCCCGAAGCCCCGGCTGCCGTCGAGGACAAGCCGAAGAAGAGCCCGCTCAAGCTCATCGTCACGGTCGGGGCCATCATGATCGTCGAGGCGGTGGGCCTGTTCGCCTTCTTGAGGTTCTCCGGTCCGGCCAGGACGGAGGCCGCCACACCGTCGCACGACCTCAAGACCGACGATTCCGAACTGACGCAGGAGATCCTGATCGCCGACGACAAGTTCCAGAACCTCCAGACCGGCCGGGTGTGGCTCTGGGACGCCGCGGTCTACGTGCAGGTCAAGAACAAGTACGCCGACGAGGTGCAGGCGGTCCTGGACCGAAAGAACGCGGAGATCAACGAGGGCATCAGCAAGATCGTCAGCCGGGCGCAGCACGCTCAGCTGAAGGAGCCGGAGCGGCAGACGCTCAGCCGGCAACTGTCGGGGTTGCTGGAGAAGGTGTTTACGCGCGAGTCGGACAACAAGGTCCTGATCGAGAGGGTGCTGATCCCCAAGTGCCGGGGCTTCCCGGCCGACCAGTGAGCATCGTCGAGACCTGACCGGCGGTCTTGGGCGCGCAGTCTTTGCGCGGCCGGTCGCCGCGATGCACTCCGGAACCCGTCGGGTGAAATCTGCGGCTGCGTCGGCGCGAGCGCCGATGACGGCTCACCCCGGGGCGGTCAAGCATGGGACCGTCCGCCTTGACCGTCGGACGCGGGTTTACGAGCCGGAGGCTCGTCCCCGTTCCTTTGAGCCTGTCGCGGAGCGACCCATGGCCGATCAGGATCCCGCCTCAAATCCCGCACCCCGGAGCCAGCCGACAGGCGGCGCGCCCAAGCCCACGGCCGCCGAGGCCATGGCCGCGGAGTCGCTGCGGGCCGCCCAGGAGGCGGTGGCCGGACTGCGTACAGAGACGGGGCCGAAGTCGGCAGCCGATGCGGAGGCGGCGGTTCACGCGGCCGAGGCGGCAATCGCGCAGGCTCAGGCGGCCAGTGCCGCTCCCCTCCAAGGCTCGGCACGTCCGGGAGCGGATGCTTCGCCGCTGGACCTGCCGACGTTCTCGAGTGCTCCGGCCTCCGTGCCGCGCGAGGGGATCGACCTGCTGGCGGACGTGAACCTGAACGTCAAGATCGAACTGGGTCGAACGCGGATGCTGGTCGAGGATGTGCTTCGGCTTGGCGAGGGCTCGGTGGTGGAACTGGACAAACTGGCGGGCGACCCGGTGGACGTGTATGTCAACGACCGCCCGGTGGCGCGCGGGGAAGTCCTGGTCCTCAACGACAACTTCTGCATCCGCATCAGCGAGATACTGATCAACTCGGGCAACGACGCCGCCTGACGCGGGCGTCCATTCCAACACTCGGCGGCGGAGCCGCCGGTTCCCGGCCAGGATGGCGACATGGGCGTTGCAGCAACGACAGAGATCCGAGTTGACCGGGCCTGCCACCGCCGTGGACCGAGCGTGAGCGTCGGCCGCCACGCCATCTGCGCCGCCGCGGCGGCTGTGGTGACGTGGCTGGCCACGGGCGCGGCCGTTCACGCCTCCGAATCGCCGCAGGGCGCCTCCAGCCGGTTGACGTTGCCGGCGCCCCCCCGCTCCGAGGACCGCCCACTCGGTGTGCCGGGGTCTTCGGCGCTGCCGGTCGGCCCGACCGCCGGGGCGAAGGCGCCGGCGGGGGCGCGGCTGGATGCCGGCGTTTCGCGGACACTGGTCCCGCTGGGCGCGGTCATTGCATTGATCCTGGTGTGCGCCGCGGGGGTACGCCGGATTCTGGGGGCGCGCGGGGGATTGGCCGCGGCACTTGGGGCGGCGGGGCGAGCGCCGTCGGGCATCATTGAGGTCCTGGCCCGGTATCCCATTGCGCGCGGGCACACCCTGGTGTTGCTCAAGATCGAACGGCGGGTCCTGCTGCTGTCGCAGTCGCTGCCGTCGCGCCTTTCTCTGCGGGCCGGCGGCGCGCCGGGGTTCACGACGTTGTGCGAGATCGCCGACCCCGAGGAGGTGGCGGCGATCCTGGTCAAGGTGCAGGACGCCGAGGGGGAGTCGATCTCCGCCAAGTTCCGGTTGCTGCTGGCCGGGGC
>JBGPGM010000489.1:0-2573 GCA_041483855.1 Phycisphaerae bacterium
CGGAGACGAACGGCGGCTTCAAGGCGCTCGGGACGGGCGGCAGCAGCTACGGCAAGCTGGACGAGCGCATGTACACCGAGCTTGCGAGCGATCACCCGATCGACCTTTGCCGCTACCAGGTTGCCAACTGCTACATGGGGCGCGTGCCGCTGATCAACTCCGGGGGCGAGAGCCACGGGGCGGGCGACCTGGCCGAGGCGGTGACGACGGCGGTGATCAACAAGCGCGCCGGCGGGATGGGGCTGATCTCGGGGCGCAAGGCCTTCCAGCGCCCGATGGCCGACGGGATCAAACTGCTCAACGCGGTCCAGGACGTGTACCTGGACAAGGGCGTGACGGTGGCGTGAGGTGTGGTCCCGCGAGCCTATCGCTTGTCGGCCGGCTTGGCGGGGGCCTGAACCTCGGCGGTTGCCGCCCCGATGACCGCCCGGTCGGGTCCCTCCTGAACGAACACGACGATCGCGGCGTTCTCCAGCTTGACCGGATCGGGCACCGTGAGTTCCAAGCGCCCCCTGCCCTGCTTGTCCGGCGAGGCCGCGGCGAGCGCGCGGACCACGCGTTCGTGCGTGAGCGTCTTCCCCTCGTTCTCGCCGCGCGTGACCTTGCTGACCAGGCCGTCCTCGACGATCGCCACGGTGACCACGGCCTTGTCGAGCACGCCCACGGGGACACCCGGCCCGCGGGTCAGCTCGAACTCCACCGTGGTCGGCTTGCCCTTCTCCAGCGCGCCCGCGTGCGCTGCGACGCGGACCTTGGCCGCCTTGGCCAGCGCGCCCTTGATCGCCTTCCGCACCCGCGGCGCGTCGGACCCGACCAACTCCTCCGTGCCGTTGACGATCATCTGGGGGGTGTACACGCGGCGTGTGCCGGCCGCGCCGGCGTAGGCGTGCTGGCGCGCCGAATACGCCGGGTCAGCAAGCAGGTCCTTCCAGCCGAGGTTGTCCCAGTAATCGACGTGCAGGGCCAGGCAGAGAACGTTCGTCCCGTCTTTCCTGGCCTGCGCGGCCAACTCGGCCAGCAGGGCATCGGCCGGCGGGCAACTCGAACACCCCTCGGACGTGAACAGTTCCACGACGGCGCACGCGGCGGGCGCGGCTCCGGGTTTGGTGGCGCCGGGCCCCTTGCCGTCCGGGCCCAACATCCACGCGCTCGCGGCCACTCCCATCATGCCGAGCGCCGTCATCGAGGCGATCGCGTTCATCACGTTCATCTCCCTGGCGGAGCGGCGCCGCCTGCCGGAAGGGCAGTCTACCGGGGCACCGCGGGTCGGCACGGCGCTGCCGGATCGGCCCGCCGGCGCTCCCACGCGGCGCGCGTCAGTTCATAGAGCACCAGCGCCCCACGTCCCTGGCGCTCCGCCTCATCGACCGCCTCGGTGCCCGGCCCGGCGTACGCAAACCCGTTCCTTCGCAGCACGCCCAGCGACGGGACGTGGCGCTCGAAGGTGTGCGCGACGACGCGGCGCACCTGCGGATGCGCAAAGGCCCAGTCCACCAGCCCGCCCACCGCCTCGCTGGCGTAGCCGCGCCGTTGGAACTCCTCGAGCACTGTGTACCCCACCTCGGCCGTGCCATCGGCCTTGGGCCGCCCCTTGAAGCCCGCGCCACCGATGAGCACGCGATCGGGAGTCGGCCCGGGCAGCGCGTTCGGAAGCTGCCCGTCGCGCAGGATGTACCAGAGCAACCAGCCGGCCGACTCGGGCTCCGCCGCCAGGCGGCCGGCGAGGTAGTCCATCACGTCCGCCATGCTCTCCGGCGGCCAGGCGAGCGGGACGCGCGCCGCCAGGTCACGCGACAGCGCTGCAAGGTCCGTCGCCGCCGCCGAGACCAGGCCCGCCGTCGCCGCCACCAGTTCCAGCCGGTCCGTGCGCACCCGCATCGGGCGCAGTCTACGCGCGCCCGCCCGGGGCGGGCCCGGCGGGTCCACGGCGCTGCCGGCCACCTTGCTTGCACTCCGCCAATATGTAGCCTATGCTACATTCTGCCTCCCGCCCCCGCTCATGAGCCATGTCCCCGATCCAGCCCCCCAACCCGACGCGCACCCCATCCGGCCCCGGCGCCGGCGGGGCCGGCGCCGCCCGAGCGCCCTCGGACCCCGTCCCCTCCCCGGCGCCCGCGCTGGACGGCTGGCGCCGCGCCGCGTCGGGCCCGTCGCTGCCGGAGGTCCACGCGTCGGTGCACGTGCCGCTCGCCCCCGGCTTCTGGCGCAAGCTGATCGCCTTCAGCGGCCCGGGCCTGATGGTCGCCGTCGGCTACATGGACCCGGGCAACTGGGCCACGGACCTGGCCGGCGGGGCCAAGTTCGGCTACACGCTGCTGTGCGTCATCATGGTTTCCAACTTGATGGCAATCTTGCTGCAACATCTCTGCGTGAAACTCGGCGTCGTGACCGGGCGCGACTTGGCGCAGGCGTGCCGGGATCATTATCCGAAGCCGGTCGTCTGGTTCTTGTGGGTGATCTGCGAAGTGGCCATCGCCGCGTGCGATCTGGCGGAGGTGGTCGGCTCCGCGATCGCCCTGCAACTCTTGTTCGGCATCCCGCTGGTGTGGGGCTGCGTCATCACCTGCCTGGAC
>JBGPGM010000490.1:0-2572 GCA_041483855.1 Phycisphaerae bacterium
CCGACATCAAGAAGGCCGCCGATAGCGGGGGAGTGGCGCACGGCGAGGTGGCCGCGGCGGAGTTCGAGGTCACCACCAAGGAAGCGATGGTCCGGCAGGCGGAGTTGGATGCCCAGGAGGTCGCCATCCGGGGCGAGCAGCCGCGATCCCTCAGCGCCGATGTGGAGATCGCCCAGCTGCGCCAGCGGGTCGAGGAACTCACGGTCATGGTCGAACATTTGCAGGAAGCGCTTGCCAAACAGCACGGCGGGAAGGAGGATTGATCGGTCCGGTTCCGCCCCGGGAGCCGCCGCTTGCCCGATGACTCGGCCATCCTCCGCTTGACGACGGCGCTCGGCCGCGGGGATAACGCGGCGTTCGCGGCGTTCTACGAGTCGTGGTTCGACCGGGGGTATGACGCCGTTCGGGCGGCGACGGGGCGCGACGACGCCTTCTGCCTGGACGTGGTGCACGACGCGATGCTGCGCGTGGTCAAGTCGCTCCGCCCCATGAACACCCGCGCGGACCTGGACCGCTGGATGACTCGGGTGCTGCACACGACCGCGCTGGATCGGCTGCGGCGGGAGGCCCGGATGATCGCGCGCCAACGGCGGCACGGCGAGCACACGAGCGGCGTCGCGAACGCCGACAACGGGGCCGACCCCCCCAACGCCGCGGCCTTGGCCGACCAGATCGCGTGGCTGACGGTGCAGGTCGCGGCCATGGACGAACAGGACCGGGCGCTGCTGTCCCTTCGGTTCGCGCTGGATCACTCGCTCAACGGCGCGGGCAAAGCCCTGGGAATCACCGGCGACGCGGCCCACGGCCGGATCCGGCGCGTGCTGGTTCACCTTCGATCGCTGGCCGCGGCGGTCACGACACGGCAAGGACCCTTGCTATGACCGATCAAGCCAAACCCCCGGCCCCTTCGTACTCGCATGCCGTGCTGGCCCGCAAGGCATCGATGCTCGACGAGTTGCAGCGCGTGCTGACGCGGCGCCGGCGCCGGCGCGCGGCGCTGCGCGTGACGATCGGCGCCGCCCTGCCGGTGGCCGCGGGCGCGCTCATCCTCTTCGCGCTGCCTTCGCCCGCCGGGAGCGGCTCGCACGTGCCCGCCGACATCGCCCGGGAGGCGATCCCCGCAACCCGACCCCCGACGATGCAACACGCCCGGTTCGAGATCGTGCGCGACAACCCTGATCGGCTCCGCCCGATGATCGCGACCGGCGTCGGCGCCCGGCCGACGGTCGAGATAATCGACGATGACGGGCTGCTGAGTCTCCTGGCCGAGACGGGCCGGTCTTACGGCCTGATCCGCGAGGGTGGGCGCGCGATTGTTGCGCCGAATGCGCCGTTGGTGACTGGCCCGGACGGGCCCGGCGGCGAAGCGCCGGCGGAGGACCACCGGCACATCGACCCCTCGTCGCGATCGCCCGGCGCGGGCCCGACGGGCCGCTCCGCGGCCGTATAGTGGGGCCGATGCCCGCGACGACCCTGGCTATTCTGCAGTCCACGCCCACCGCCGGCGGGCCCGCCCATGAGAAGGGCCGCTTGGCCGAGGAGTCGGCCTACGGCCTTGCATGGGTGTTGGCGATCGTGATGGCGCTGGCGGTCCTGGGCCTGACGTGGATGTTGCTGCATCGGCGTTTCCGGCGAGGGTCCCCGGGGGGCGTTGCGGCCCGGCGCGCCAGGGGGTACATGACGCCGAACGCGTGGGAGGAATCCGCTCGGCGGATGGACGGGGCCCGCGCGGACGATTCCGGTGAGCATGACACGGTGGACATCGATCCGTCCGACCTGTCGCCCGACGACCTCGACCCACCGCCCCCACCTGCGCCGCCAGCGCCACCCGGGCCGCACGAGAGAGGTCACAACGGACACCCTCCGACGCCGCCGGACGAACCTCCACCGCCGGAGCGGCCGAAGCCGCCGCGCCCGCCACGCGGGCCGGGGGGCCGTCCATGAGCGCCGCGGGTCCGACAGCGTCGGGGGCACGCCGGCCGGTCGCGCTGGTCACGGGCGCAGCGCGACGCGTGGGCCTGGCCACGGCCCGCGCGCTGGCCGGCGCGGGGTGCGACCTGATCATCACCTACAACCGCAGCGACAGCGAAGCCCGGAAGGCCGCGGCGGACCTTGCGACGCTTGGCGCTGCGGTCCGACTCCAACAGGTGGACCTGGACGACCCCGCGGGCGTCGAACGGGAGGCGGCCCGGATCGGCGCGGAGTGCGCTGCCGGCGGCGGGCTGGACATCCTCGTTCACAACGCCTCGACGTACGACCCGACGCCGCTGGGCACATTCACGCCGGATCAGGCGCTGCGTGCATTCCGCGTCAACGCCCTGGCCCCCCTGCTGCTGTCGCGCCGCCTGGCCCCGCTGCTGGCCAGATCGCCGATGCCGGGCGGCGGGGCGATCGTGGCCATGGCGGACATCCACGCGTTGGGCGAGCACGGCCTGCCGCGACGCAAGGACTTTATCGCCTACGCCATGTCCAAGGCCGCGCTGGTGGAAATGGTGCGCACGCTGGCCCGCGAGCTAGCGCCGAGCGTGCGGGTGAACGCGGTAGCGCCGGGTGTGGTGGCGTGGCCCCAGAC
>JBGPGM010000491.1:0-2566 GCA_041483855.1 Phycisphaerae bacterium
CGCAGGAACCCCGACACCGCCGCGCCGAAGTTCCGCGCGAACGCCTCGTGCAGCGTCTGCAGCGACCGCATCTGGTCCTTGCTCACGCGCTCCGGACGCTTGAAGTCGTACGGGCGAACCTCCACGTGGTCCAGGTCGCGCCGGTGCCGGCTGAAGATCTGGGTGTGGCTCTCCTCCTTCTCGACCTCGCCGGAGTCCACCGCGGCCAGGAGGGCGTCGATCTCGCTCTGGTCCAGCACGTCGGGCATGGGGGTCCATTGGAAAGGAAGGCGCAAGGATCGCCAGGAACAATCTGGACTATCGGACGCCGGCGCACCGGCGCTTGAGACCGTCCACACCCCGGGTCAGCGCCGACCCATTCGCCGGCCGGCGTGCCTGATCGGGAAGAAGACCCGTGCCCGCCGCCTTTATACTTGTGCCATGGAGAAGCCCCTGAAGTTCGGCGTCCTTTCGCGCCTCTGGATTGGATTCGCGGGCGCGCTGGTGGTGCTGGCGGGCACGGTGGGCGACGTGACCCCCCGGGCGTCAGCGCAGCTCGAAACGGGTGAGGCCGGGGAAGGCGGCCGTGAGCCCGCGGCCGCGGCCCGCGCCGTGGCGCAGAAATCGGTGGTTCGGCCCGGCGACACGATCGCCATCGCCGTGGTCCTGAAGCATGGCAAGGGGTTCCACTCCTGGCCCAACAAGCCCGTGATCCCCAAGGAGCTGGGCGGCGACTTCACGGCGATCCCGACAACGATCGAGGTGCCGGGCCTGCCCGCCGGCGCCAGGGTCGTCGGCATCCAGTGGCCGCCGCCGCGGGCGGTGAAGGTCAACTTCACCGGGGCGCCGATCGACCTGATGTCCTACCCCGGCCAGATGGTCGCCTACGTTGCCGTGGCCCTCGACCCGACGATCAAGCCCGGCCCCGCGGCCTTCCAGATCAAGCTCTCGCACCAGGCCTGCAACGACTCGACGTGCCTCCAGCCCGAGACCTTCGACCTGTCCGTGACGGTGGAGGTGGCCGCGCCCGGCGAGCCGAGGGGGGCGCCGACGCTCAACGAGCCCGATCTGTTCAAGGACCTCAAGCCATCCGGCGCCGCACCGGTCGACGCCTCCTCGCCGGTGCCCACGATGCGCCCCAGCCTATTCCTCTTCGAACTCCCCGATCCCTCCGGCCCGATCGGGATGCTGGTTTTGTTCCTCGTCAGTGCCCTGGCCGGGGCCGTCATGAACCTGACGCCCTGCGTCCTGCCGATCATCCCGATCAAGGTCATGACACTCACCCAGCACGCCGGTTCGCCCGGGCGCGCCGTGATCCTCGGTTTGTGGATGGCCCTGGGCGTTGTGTGTTTCTGGGTCGTCATCGGCCTTCCCATGGCCTTCGTCAGTTTCTCGCTTGATCCGTCGCGACTCATCTTCGGGACGTGGTGGGTAACGCTGAGCCTGGGCGTCATCATCGTCGCGATGGGCCTGGGGATCATGGGACTCTTCTCGATCCAGCTGCCCCAATCTGCTTACTTGGTGAACCTCAAGGCCGACACGCCGTGGGGTTCATTCGTCTTCGGCATCATGGCCGCGGTACTGGGCCTGCCGTGCTTCGGATTCGTCGTCGGCGGTCTGCTCGCCGGCGCCGCGACGCTCCCTGCCGTTGCCATCATGATCGTGTTCACAGGCCTGGGAGTGGGCATGGGCGCGCCGTATCTCGTGCTCGCGGCCAAGCCTGGCCTGGTCGAGAAAATCCCGCGCACCGGCCCCGCCAGTGAACTCGTCAAGCAGATGATGGGCTTGCTGCTGCTCGCCGCGGCCGCTTTCTTTGTCGGTGCGGGGCTGAAGACGCTCGTTCACGAGAAGCCATACCTGTCGGAGACCCTCGGTTGGTGGGCCGTCGCATTCTTCATCACTATCGCCGCGCTCTGGCTCACGCTTCGCACGTTCCAGGTGACGAAGGCGACCTGGCCCAAGGTTGTCATGCCTGCGCTCGCGGCCCTCGCCGTCGCGGGCATTGTTGCCTTCGCCAACGATTGGACCAACGTGGCGCGCGAGGACTACTTGCGGCGCCGCGCAACGACCAGCGACACGCTTGTCCCCGGTGCGTGGAACTCCTACACCCCCGAGCGCTTCAAGAAGGCCGCGGAATCCGGCAAGGTCATCGTCGCCGACTTCACCGCGGATTGGTGCATCATCTGCAAGTCGCTCAAGCGCGGCGTCCTGGACCGGGATCCGGTCCACGCCGAACTGGCCAAGGACGACGTGATACCCTTCGAAGTGGACTGTTCGTCGAACTCCGCGCCCGGCTGGAAGTTCTTGAACGAACTCGGCCAGACCGGCGTCCCGACGCTGGCGATCTTCGGCCCGGGGCTCGAACGTCCGATCATCTTCAACGCCTACACGCCCAGCATGGTGGTCGGCGCACTGGCCAAAGCCCGCAGCGGTATCGCCGCGGCGCCCGAGGGGCAACTTCGTTGACCCCCGCCCCAACACCGTCTATCTTCACCTTCGCCACGGGTGCCCCCAGCGGCACGCCATCACGCGGGTGTAGCTCAGTGGTAGAGCGACACGTTGCCAACGTGTAGGTCGAGGGTTCAAG
>JBGPGM010000492.1:0-2561 GCA_041483855.1 Phycisphaerae bacterium
AGCACCGCATCGATCGCCTCCGCGGGGTAGGACGGGCGGTACAGGCGATAGTCGTCGGCTCGCCCAGAGAACCGTCCGGTCGGGTCCATCTGGTGAAGGGCGCTTGTCGCGGGGCTGGGGGTTTGGCGGCTCACGGCCAAGGGTAAGCCGCTGATGCGCGCGGCGACGAGGCCACCACGTTGCGCCGGGGACCGCTACGTGCCGGACCCGTCCGTACCGTCCGCTTCGAGCCGTTCGCGAGCCCGTCGCTTGGCGGCGAGTAGGCCGGAGGTCGTGTCGGGCGATCCGTCCGGTGGCTGATCCGTCGTGGTGGGCGTGGACTGCGGCGCTGCGCCCGCGCGCGGGGGCGGCGCGGGCGGCGGCATGTCCTCGTCGATCCGCTCGACAACCCGCCGGGCCTGGCGCGCCGCCCGCCGGCGCTGCGCTTGGGCGAGCACGATCTGGCGGGCGTCCTCGGTGGAAAGTTTGGCATCCTCCGGGCTGAGCATCGACTGCTGGGCCTCCAACGCCTGCTCGCGCCCTCGCAGGCGCCCGAGCGTATGGGCGACCTGCTCGCCGCGGGCTCGTACGGCCTCGGCGGCCTCACGGCGCAGGGCCGCGCGGAACTCGTCGGAAAAGAAGCGGTCCCAGGCCACGCGCCGGGTCCCTACATCCAGCAGCAGCACAATCACGGCCCACAGCAGGAGTGTGCGCCACAGCGGCAGGCGGGCCTCGGTAGGCGTCACGCCGGTGCGGTCGAACAGGTTGATCCCGTGTCCATCCCGCACGTCGAAGACGCGCCCGCCCGTCGCCTCGGCGATCTGCCTGAGCAGTTCAACGTTCGAGCGCAGCCGCCGGTACTCCACTCCCGTCGCGCGGGACACGCCGCCGACGACCGGCGGCAGGCGCCTGGTCCCCAGTCGCGGCGTGAGCGTCACGACGTAGTTCCCGCTGGCCGGCGCCAGGACTGACCCCTCGTAGACCCCCGGACCCGTCTGCATCAGGCGCGTCTCGACCCGCTGGCCGTCGGGCAGGTACACCGCCGCGGGGACCGTCAGGAGGTCGAGCGGCTTGCCATTCTGGTCGGCGGCGTCGAGGCGGACGCGCAGCTCGTCGCCGACGATCTCGGCCGTGAGTTCCTGGGAGCGATCGGCCTGGGGGCGGGCCATCGTGCGGGCGATCTGTGTCCACAGGCGGCTGTAGCCCGGCCAGTCGAGCCATGCGGAGGCCCAGCGGCTGGCGTCGGAAGTGAACGCGGCGACGCGCCCCAGGCCGACGTTCCAATGAGCCAGCAGCGGCTCGCTTTGCGGATGAATCATCGCGTAGGTGATCGTCGGGTCCTTGCGGGCCTGCGTCAGCACGAGGCCGCCCAGGCGCGGCGGCTGGCTGAGGGCCTCGACCAGCGGCGAGCCGGTTTGCAGGATCACGGGCACGAACGGCGACTCGCGCACCATCGGCGTGCGGACGATGCGGACGGCCTTGACGAAGATGCGGGGCAAGACGCTCGGGTCCGAGACGCGGTAGTACTGCCCCCCGCCGCGCGAGGCCATCGCCTGCATCGTGTGCTCGTCCGCCTGGTCGCCAACGGCGATGGTGGAGATCAGGATGCCGTCGGAGTGCATCGCGCCGGCCTGGTCGGGGAGTTGCTCGAGCCCGATCGACTGGCCGTCGGACAGGACGATGACGTGCTTGACCTCTGCGTTGACCGCCAGCAGCTGCCGGCGTGCCTCGTCCAGGGCCGGGGGCATGTTCGTGCCGCCGTCGGCCGAGATGGCCCGCACGTGCTCCGCCGTCGCCTTGGAGTCCGTGTTCGGCCCGAGCGGGACCTCCACGGTAAAGTCGGCGTTGAATGAGATCACGCCCACCAGATCGGTCTTGTCGAGGGTCTGGATCGCCAGCGCCGCGCCTTCGTTGGCGATCGCCTGCTGGCTGCGCGTCGAGCCCATCACCGTCCGGTTCATCGAGCCGGAGTTGTCCAGCACGAGGATCACCGCGGCCGCGGGGGACACCAGCCGTTCGGGCAGGTCCAGGCGCACCGGCAGGATGGGCTCGATGTCGGTTCCCTTCCAGCCGCCCGCGCCGAATGAGTCGGGGCCGCCGACCATGACGAGCCCGCCGCCCAGTTCGGTGACGTAACTGGCGATGGCGGCCTGGACCGGGCGCGGCACGGCGTCGGCGGGCACGTTCTGCAGGATGACCAGGTCGTACGCCTGCAGCGCCAGCAGGTCGGCGGGGATGCCCTCCGGCGCGACGACCTGTACGTCGATGCCGGCGTCGAGCAGCGTGCGCGGCAGCGTCGCCCCGGGACCGTTGGGGTCGCCGCCGCTGACGCCGTCCACCACCAGCACAGCCCCCTTGCCGGGCGTGAGCGTGACGGCCTGGCCGCGGTTGTTGATGGCGATGGTGTCGCCCGCGTACGCGGCAGTTCCGTCGGGGAGGCGGACCGGGTCGGGCTCGAAGACGGCTTCGAAGCGATGGATGGTGCCGGCATCCAGGCGGACGTTGATCAGTTCGACGTGCCGGCCGCCGGCGAGGGTCAGATGGCGGCCCGTGCCAGGCTGGTCGCCGTTGATGTCCAGGGG
>JBGPGM010000493.1:0-2554 GCA_041483855.1 Phycisphaerae bacterium
CGCCCCCCTTTAGGGCCTGAAGCCGCCGAGCGCGCACCATCACTCCCCCCAGTGTGCCCCACGATACCGCCCGCCGCCACACCCCCCCAGATCCGCCGTCCATTTCATCCTGTCCTCCTTCGCAACCCCTCGATCCCTCCCGTTGAAAAGAGAGCCCTAACGCAACACCCGCCACTCCAGGATCCCCGCCGACGCCCCCTCCTTCAACTGCACCTCCAGCCGAAGTCCCGTCGTTTCTACCGGCGCGAAGATCACCCGGTTGTACCGGTCCACCTCCGTCCCCGGCTCGCTCGGCCCCTTCGGCTGAACCTCCCTCCACACCTCCCCATCCTTATACATCACCTTCCACGACGCCGGCACGCGGCACCCACCCCCCACACCCGAGTCATCGAACCAGTACACCTCCACCCCCGACACCCGGCGCGCCGGGGCGAAATCATACTGCACCCACTCGGCGCTCCCCTTGCGCGGCCACCACGTGAACCTCGCCAGACTCTCGTCGGCGCTCGACGCCGGCTCCACCCCGTCCGCCAGCGCCGTCAGCGTGTCGTCCTGGTAGCAGTGCGACGCCGTCGCGGTGATCCCCGCGTCCCGCGTCCGTTCCGCCAGCGTCACGCCCTCGGCCATCCACACCGACATCTCACCCGGCGCCCGGTTGGCCCACGCGTAGTACGGCACGGCCGTGAACTCGATCATCCGCCCCGGCGCGCCCGGCTGGTACAACGCCTCGCCCTGCGCCTCCGCCGGCGCCCCCGGCGACAGGGCCATCCCCTTGATCACCGTCACGCCCCCCAGCACGTCCGGCTCGACCGTCGCGGCCACCGCCGCGTCCTGCGGCACCACCAGCCCCCGGACCCCGCCCGGGTTGTCCGCCTGCTCCAGGCAGTACACCAGCGGCCCGCGCATCAGGGCCACCCGCCCCACGTCCGCCTTCACCTTCGGGTTCGCGTACACCCGCTCCACCGGCATCGGCAGGTCCAGCACCACCGTCTCGCCGCGCAGCCACTTCCGCTTGATCCTCAGGTACCCCTTCTCCGGACGCGCCGCGATCGGCCGGCCGTTGATCGTCGCGCCGGCACTGCCGCCCTGCCCCACGCGGCACCACCCGGGGATCCGCAGGTACAACTCGAACTCCACCGGCCCCCTCGGGTCCACCACGAGGTTCACCGTCCCCTTCCACGGGTACTCCGTCTCCTGCCTCAGGTTCACCCGCACCCCGCCCACCGTCACGTCCGCCTCGCTCCCCACGTACAGGTTGACGTACACGCGCTCGTCGGTCTGCGCGTAGACGTACTGCCCCATCGACGCGATCAGCCGCAGGATGTTCGGCGGGCAGCACGCGCAGTCGAACCAATCCTGGCGCTGGTGCCCGCCGCGGCTGGCCAGCGGGTTGACGTAGAAGAACTTCCGCCCGTCCAGCGACACGCCCGACAGCACGCCGTTGTACAGCCCGCGCTCCATCACGTCCGCGTACTTCGCGTCCGCGTGGATCAGAGCCAGCCGGTGCGCCCACATCACCAGCCCGATCCCAGCGCACGTTTCCGCATAGGCCGTGTCGTTGGGCAGGTCGTACGCCGGCGCGAACCCCTCCGTGCTCGGCGACGAGCCGATCCCCCCCGTGATGTACATCTTCCGCTGCGTCACGTCGTCCCAGACCCGTTCCATCGCGCCCAGGTACCCCTCGTCCCCGCTGCGCGCCGCCAGGTCCGCCACGCCGCAGTACAGGTACATCGCCCGTACCGCGTGCCCCACCGCCTCCTGGTGCTCGCGCACCGGGACCTGGTCCTGGAACACCTCGCCGTACAACTCGCGCCCGCGGTCCGCCCGGCCGCGGCTCTCGATGAAGAACTCCGCCAGTGTGCGGTACTTCTCCTGCCCAGTTACGCCCGCCAGCTTGATCAACGCCAGTTCGATCTCCTCGTGCCCGCACACGCCTGCCCGCTTCGGCGCTGGCCCGAACGTCGCGTCGATGCAGTCCGCCAGCCGAACCGCCACGTCCAGCAGGCTCTTCTTGCCCGTCGCCTTGTAGTGCGCCGCCGCGGCCTCGATCAGGTGCCCGGCGCAGTACAACTCGTGCTTCTGCTTCAGGTCCGTCCAGCGTTGGTCCAGCCCCTTGACGGTGAAGTACGTGTTCAGGTACCCGTCCGGCTGCTGCGCCGCCGCGATCGTCGCGATCAGGTCGTCCAGCCGCTTGTCCAGCGCTGCGTCGTGAGTCTGGGCCAGGATGTCCGACGCCCCCTCGATCATCTTGTAGACGTCGGAGTCGTTGAAGAAGTACCCCTCGAAGTCCCCGCTCTTCTTCCCCGCCGCGCGATCGAAGTTGGCGATCCGCCCCGTGATCTCGCATTCGTGCAGGTTCTGGGCCAGGGTGCCCTTGACGTTGGCCTTCTGGCGGGCCGACCAGAACGAGTCCTGGATGTGGACATCCGTGAACGGCACGGCGCGGAGCGCCGCCCCGTCATCCGGTCTCGGGCCCGCCCCAGCCGCCGCACCGCCGATTCCCATCATCCATCCCGCCATCCATACCCCCATCCCCCCCGTCCTCGACCTGTTC
>JBGPGM010000494.1:0-2544 GCA_041483855.1 Phycisphaerae bacterium
CTGCTCTGGAACGACCAGCGGACCGCGCGCCAGTGCGAGCAGATCGAGCGGGCGGTGGGGGGCCGCCGCGCGCTCGTGTCGCTCGTCGGCAACGCGGCTCTGACGGGCTTCACCGCGCCCAAACTCCTCTGGGTGCGGGATAACGAGCCGGACGTGTGGCGGCGCACCGCCGCCGTCTGCCTGCCCAAGGACTTCGTCCGCCTCCGGCTGACGGGCGTGCCGGCGGGCGACGTGGGCGATTGCTCGGGGACGCTGCTGTTCGATCCGGCGAGCAGGACGTGGAGCGAGCCGGTGTGCGCCGCGCTGGACATCGACCCGGCGCTGCTCCCGCCGGTCTTCGAGTCCGCCGAGCGCACCGGCGCGGTCACCGACTGGGCCGCGCAGCAGACCGGCCTGGCGCTCGGCGTCCCGGTCGTCGCGGGGTCCGGCGACAACATGACGGGCGCGGTCGGCTCGGGCGTCGTCGAACGCGGCATCGTCGCGTGTACGCTGGGGACCAGCGGCGTCATCATCGCCCACGCCGACACGCCGGCGTTCGACCTGCCCTCCGACGGCTCGGAGCCCGCCGGGCGCACGCACACGATGTGCTCGGGGACCGGCTCAGCCGGAGTGCGCGGGGCGTGGTGCATCACCGGGTGCATGCTCTCGGCCGGCGGCTCGCTCAAGTGGCTGCGCGACACGCTCTTCCCCGGCGCGCCGTACGACGAACTGATGGCCGACGCCGCGGCCGCTCCGCCGGGCGCCGGCGGCCTCATGTTTCTGCCGTACCTGACGGGTGAGCGGTGCCCGCACCCGGACCCGCTGGCGCGCGGGGCGTTCGTGGGGTTGACCGCGCGCCACACGCGTGCCCACCTGATCCGCGCCGTGATCGAAGGCGTGGCGATGGGGATGGGGCAGATCCTCAAGATCGTGCGCTCGCTGGGCGTGCCCGTGACGGCGGTGCGGATCTCCGGTGGCGGGGCGCGCTCGGCGCTGTGGCGGCAGGTGCTGGCCGACTGCCTCGAAGCGCCGGTCGTGATGACCAACGCCGACGAGGGGCCGGCGTACGGCGCGGCGTTGCTGGCGGGCGTGGGCGTGGGCGTGTGGGACACGGTGCCCGCGGCCTGCCGCGCCGTGATCACCCAGACGCAGACGACGATGCCCGGCGGCCCCGGCGCAGAGGCGTACGTGCCCGCCCGCGCGGTCTACGACCGTCTGTATCACGATCTGAAGGATCGGTTCGCGTCCCTGGCGTCGATCGACGCCTGACGCGTGATGTGGGCCGCCGGACGTGCCGCCCGCGCCCGCGGTCCATCGGCGGCGCCGGCCCGCTCGATGGCTACCGCCTGCGGCGCATGCCCGTCATGCCGATCCCGAGGCCCAGCACGGCAAGGGCCGCGGGTCCGGGGACAGGGACGACGGAGAGGCGGACGTTGTCCAGCCCCCACGACTCGTCATTGACGCCCTGGAGGCCGACGCCCTGGAAAAAGATCTCCATGCTGGGCCCGTTGAAGTCGAACGGGATCGACATGTGGTAGATCGAGTCGACGTAGCGCTGGTCGAAGCCCATCTGGAAGCGCCCGATGTCGGGCTCGCGGTAAGTCTGGTAGTTGTGCTGGTTCGCGAAGGTCTCGTTGAAGATCATGTTGCCGTTGACGAACATGCGGAAGTAGTCGGGGCCGTACGTGGGCTCGCTGCCGTCCCACGAGTCGATGATGTACAGGTCGAACTGGAGGAGGATGGTGGTGCCGGTGACCGACGGCCCGCCGTAGCCGGCCGGGCGAGCGCGCGTCAGCGACACGGCGTCGTTGGAGTAGCGCCCGATGAAGCGGCTGAAGGCCGGCGCGTAGTCTTCGTGCTGGTTGGGCGTCCACTCGGGCAGGTACCCGCTGTTCTCAAAGTTCTGGGAATAGAACACGTCCGCCCGCGCTGCGCCCGGGAGTACGCCCTGGCCCATCAGCGCCGCCGCTGCACCCGCCGCTAGGATTCGAGTCTTCATCGTCCCTCCGCCTTTCAGGCCTCGCACGTTCCGTTGCCCGCGCGCAGGGACACCGCTGGCAGGTCGCGCGCCGGCGCGAACCCGCTGGGGGGCGTCTGATCTGCGGCCGATCCGTGAACTTCCCGCCGGGCGGCGCGGGTGGTCCGCGACGCCTGAGCCAAACATGCGCCCTGTGCCGCGCCGGGCAATGACACAGCCCGCGCCGGATGCGCGCCCGCTCCGGGCGTGCCGACTGGGTAGTCTGGGAAGGGGAGCGCCAGGTCCGATCAGGCGCCGGCGGGGCTCGGCGCACGCCCGGGCGCGCGTTCGCTGCCGGCGCGCGGTGCCGATCGCGCACCGCGGCGCATATACTCCCGCCGAGCTCGACCACGGTCAGCCCGATGATGCCCGTCGCAGACGGCCCGTACTGTGCCCGAACCACGCCGCGGGTCCCTGGCCTGCTTGTCCAACATCCGGTGCCCCCCGAACCATGCCACCAGCCCCCGAAACACATACCACCGGCACCATCCGCAACGTTGCCGTCATCGCCCACGTCGACCACGGCAAGACCACGCTCGTCGATCAGC
>JBGPGM010000495.1:0-2541 GCA_041483855.1 Phycisphaerae bacterium
ATGCCCCCGCGGACCGCGGCGACCACCCGCCGCCGCAGATCTTCCTGGGCCCTGGGCGGCAACGTGCGAGCATCGGGCTTGGGCATCCGCGATCATACGCCGGTGCCGCCAAGAGTCAAATAAATAGTGGCCTGATTAGTATCTGGGTCGCCGGCCAGCGCCGACCACAGCGCGCACGTTGCCTGTTGGATCGCGCTGGCCTGCTCCTTGATGAGGGGTACGGCAGGCGGCCCGAAGCGGCGACGAGGAAGGCCGCGGGGCTGGTGGCGGTGCTGCATAGATGATGCGCACGCCCGGCGAGGCAGCCGTCGCGGCCCCGCACCCCGACCGCTGACGGTTACGGCTTGCCACGGGAACGTATCTCTCAGGGCCCGCGGCGGGCCATCACGGGGGCGCGCCGGGGCCGGCCGGTGGCGCCGGCGCCGGGTCCGCAGGGCCGGGTGCGCCGGGGCGTTGCCGCGCCGCCAGGACCGGGTCGAGGTTGTAGAGCACCATCTCTTGCTATATGACCGAACGACGACGAGCCGGCGCCGCCGCGAACGACCTGGCACACGGCGGCGAGCCAACGGCCATCCGCGGAGAGCACCGGCCTCGGAGCGTAGAGAGCCGACGGGAGCCGGAGCCGGTCAACCCAGCGCTGGTGCTCCAGGTCGCGCACCAAGAGTGAACCCCCCCAGGTCGGCACGATCAGGAGAGACCCATCGGTGCTGATGGCCAGAGACCCCCACGCGCGCTCTTCGACCGCCAGCAGCCCGAGATCTTCGCCCGTTTGCAGGTCCAGGCCGCGGACGGCTTCGCCGTGGCCGTTGGTGAGGAACACGCGACGGCCGTCGGGGGTCAGCGCGAGCATGCCATGTGGTTTCGCCGACTGCAACGCCGGAAGCGTCCGCTCGGGCTGGCCCGGCTCGTGGAGCCGCAGTTCGTACCGCCCGGTCGGTTACGCTTCCATGAAGTTCGGCGCAGAGATGAAGCGAACCAGCGCAAGCGGCACGACCAGCCTGCGCCAGGCGGACCGGCCGAGCCTGGGGCGGCGGCGTTGGAAGTCGCAGCCGCACTCGGGGCACCGCCAAGGCCGTGTCGGCAGCGATCGCCCGGGCGCGCCGGCCGCGGCCCTGGACGGTCGCGTGGCCGCTCAGGTCGCAGTGGCAGCGGCGGCAGATCGGCACGCCGCGGCGTTGCAGGTCGCGCCGGACCCGGATCACGGCGACGACCAGTGCCAGCAGCGACAGACCGGCCAGCCCGCCGCCAGGGTGCTGAGCTCGACGGCCCGGGTCGTTGTTCTTGTTCGCGCCGGAACGGATGGGCCGCCTGACCAGCACGGCCCGCGCTGCACAGCACGTTGGCAGATGTCCCGGATGCGAGCGCTCCAGGCCTAGCACTGGGCAGCGGACCGCGTAGGCGCCCTGGAGACCGTCCTACCGCCGGCGACGACGGCTCAACGCGCCCACGGCGACGGCCAGCAGCCCCGCCGGCCCGGGCGCCGGGACGGCTTGGATGTTGTCGATGCCCAGGCTGGAAGCGATCGGCGTTCCGCCGGCGCTCGGGGAGCCACTGTTGTGCCGGAGCATGAGGTTGTCCACGGAACTCAGGGCCTGCTCGTAGGTGTCGGTGCCGAGCACACGGGTGAGCGAACCGGCGTCGAGCGCGAAAACCATGTGGTGCCAGGCGCCGTCAGCGGGGACAACGTCGGCGACGGTCGAGGTGAAGCGGTTGATGCTGCCATGGAAGACGACGATGCGCATCTCGAGCGTCGTCGTGCCGAGGTTCAGGAAGTCAGCCTCGATGGCGGTGACGCCCGCGCTGAGGTAATCACCGGTCCAGCGGGGCGCGGAGTTGTCGGTGGCCAGGCGGCTGCCCGGACCGTTGCCGCCGGTGGAGGTGATCTGAAGGAAGGCATCACCCACCCCCGCCGGCCCGCCGCTGGGCTGGTTGACAGGGGCGGCGCCCTCCCATCCTTGGGTCGTCAGATCCTGGAAGTTGTCCAGCGTGCCGATCACAATGGCCTGCGCCGGAAGCGAGGCCATCACGACGATCGCCGCCGCGGCTCCGCAGGGGCCGACGCTGAGCGAGGATCTTGAACGCATGTGCATGTCCCTTCGGGTTTCTGGACTCGATGATCCTCAATACTACATGATCGGTCCCCCCACGCAAGGTTTTTGTGTCGGACGGCTGATGTTGTTAGATTTCGGTACGGTAGCGGCGGCCTTTGCCTGCGCGTAGTTTCGAGACTGTCGCACGCCATGTCGCACGACCCGCTTGGATGTCTCGTCCGCGGCCAGGGGCCGTCGCAGCCAGGGCGATCAGCGCCGCCCATATCCCCGGCCCGACGGGAGCGGCGTGCAACACAGCCGACAATCCCGGCGTGCGCATAGCCACCACGTGCAGCCAGAACGCCGTGATGGTGCCCACGAGCAGCACGAGGGTCCGCAATGGGTTGAGGGTGAGCACCGATCGCCCCTCGGAACGGCTGTTGCCCAGGTGGGAGTTCTCGAACAGCACCATCAGCAGGAGCACCGCGTTGCGTGCGTGCTCCTCGTCCCA
>JBGPGM010000496.1:0-2539 GCA_041483855.1 Phycisphaerae bacterium
AGCCAGGCCCCGATCTCCGCCGTCCGCGACCGGCGCATCGCGTAGAGGATCCAACATGCCGCGCCCACCGTCGCCAGTTTCCATGCGATCAGCAGGCCGGGGTTGTTGTACGCCATCACCCAGCGGGCCAGGGGGTTGCCCTCGCTCATGCCCACGCTGGTCAGGTACGTCAGAGTGATGTACAGGTCCCCCAGGCTCATCAGCACCACGGCGACCAACAGGGCGATAACCCGGCATGATCGGCCTTTGGCCGCAGCCGAACCCCGCCCGCACGCGAATCGTTTGGTGCCGGCCGCGACACTCATCGGGGGTACCTCAACGAGCGTCAATCGGCTCGTGGCGTCCGGCGGGCAAGTCATGGGCCCGGACAGCCGAACCTAGACTGAGGATTGCATGGGCCAACCCGTCTATGCCGATTGCGTAACCCGTCTCCCCGCCCCCCCAACCAGGAGTCGGTCGATGAGGACGGCGCGCCGGGCTTGCTTGGTGCTGGCGGGCCTGCTTGCCGCCGGTGGCCCGGTGGGCGCGCAGGAGCGGATCCAGCCGGCCAACCCGGTCTACGTGGACGACTCGCCGGGCGCGACGGACACCTTCGCGCGCGTCAGGGATCATCTGGCTACGCATAACCTGGACGAGGCGGCCCGGATCCTGCAGGTGTTGCTGGACGAGCAGGCCGACCGCGTGGTCCCGTCGGCGGGCGATTCGGACCTCTTCCAGGGCGTCCGCCAGCACGTTCACGCGCTGCTCCTGTCCACGCCCGCGCTGCTGGAGCGCTACCGGCTGCTCATCGGCCCGCGCGCCGAGCAGGCCCTCAACGACGGTCAGGCCGAACTGGTCGAGCGCCGCTACCTGCTGAGTCCGTCGGGCCTGGAGGCCGCGCTGCGCGTGGCCCAGCGCCAGATCGAGGGCGCCTCCTTCGAGGCCGCGCGACTCACGCTGCTGCAACTGGCCAACCACCCCGACCGCAGCGGAAAGGCCGCGGGCGATGCCGCCGACCTGCTGGCGCTAGTGGCCCGCTACCTGGATCGTCCCGACGTGTGGCAGAACGCGCAAGCCTGGGCCCGCGCGGCCCACGGCGGCGCGACGCCGCCCATCGACGAGCACGCCGAGCCTTGGCCCACCATCGCCGCCCGGCGCGGCCTGAGCGCACTGGATCCCGCGCCCACCTCCAACCTCACCGGCATGCTGGGCAAGCCCCTGGCCACCGTTCCCATCGGTCTGACCGAGCCCGCGCCCGGGCGCGACGAGCCCGAGCCGCCGCGCCAGGAGCACCTGCCACCGTTCGCGCGTGAGTTGGCCTTCCTGCCGACGGTCGCGGGGGACACGATCTACCTCAACGACGGGCGGGCCATCAGCGCCTGGGACGTGTTCACGCTGTCGCGGCGCTGGCGCGTGGTCCCGGCCGGGGCCGACGAGCCCGAGCCGGTCGGTCCGGACGACCTGCCGGGGCGGCAGTTCCGCAAGCGCTGGGCGCAGTCGCTGGAAGACCCCAACACCGTGACTATCTGGGGGCGGATCGCCGTTGCGGCCACGGGCTTCGCGTTCGACGGCCAGCGCGCCGGCGACGCCCGCCTGCACGCGGTGGATGCCGAGTCCGGCCGGCTCCTGTGGTCCGTCCTGCCGGTCGGTCTGGACCCCACGCTGGCCCAGTCCAGTTTCCGCGGGCCGCCGCTGGTGTGCGAGGGCGTGGTGATCGTCGCGGCCCGCAGTTCGGTGCCTGACCGCCGGCTGATGAGCCTGTACCTGCTGGGCATCGACGTGCACACCGGCCGCCTGCTGTGGCAGCGACTGGTCGGCAGCGCCGGCTGGCTGCCGTTCCGGCCCGAGGCCCGCGTGGGCGATGCGGCGGTCGTGGACGAGGGGATCGTCTACCGCTCCGACATCCTCGGCGTGGTCGGCGCGTACGAGGCCCACACCGGCCGGCCCCTGTGGGTCCGCCGGCTGCCGCCCAAGCAGATGTACGGCGGCGACGACTCGGCCAAGGCTTGGCAGCTTAACACCCCGGTGCTGGACGGCCCTTCCCTGGTGATTCTCTCCCCCGACCGTCAGCGCGTCCTTCGCCTGGACCGCGCTACCGGCGCCCTGATCGGGCGCGGGCGGGCCGCGGATGAGTTCGGCACGCCCACGCCCAACTACCTGGTGCGCGTCGGGGGCACGCTGGCCGCGGTCTCGGCGAACCGCATCGGCCTGGTCCCGATCGAAGCGCTGGACACCGGCACCATCCGCCTGGCCCCGCCCGCCCCCGTGCCCGATCAGGGCATCAATGGGCGCGTCGCGGCGGTCGGCGACCGCTTGCTGGTGCCCACCGTCAGCGGCCTGCTGAGCATCAACGCGGCCGAGCCGTCGTCCGAGCCCGAGCGCATACCGCTGGACAATCCCGGCAACGTCCTGGCCTTCCAGAACCAACTGCTGGTGGTGGACGATGCGTGGGTCCACGCGTACCTCCAGTGGGAGCTGACCGAGCAGATCCTCAACGAGCGGATGGGCGCGGACCCATCCGACCCAGCCCCGGCCGTCACGTTCGCGGAACTGGCGTACC
>JBGPGM010000497.1:0-2527 GCA_041483855.1 Phycisphaerae bacterium
CTCCCCGTCGATCGTGCAGTACACCCGCCCGTCGTGGTACACCGGCTGGTGGCGGATCGGCCACTCCGTCCGCTTGCGCCACGCCTTCGACCCGTCCTGCGCCCGGAACCCGTACAGCGAATGGTCCAGGCTCGCCACGAACATCATCGTGTCCGACGCCGCCGGCTCCACCTCCGCGCCCCCGGCCATCTGGCCCCGCCCCGTGCTCGATCCCGTGTCCGGCGTCAGGAACGCAACCTCGCCCGTCTGCGACACGAACCCGATCGTGTCCCCCACCACCACCGGGTTCACCTCGATCCCCCCGGACAGCGAGTTCCCCCACAGCCGCAGCCCCCGCAGCGTCAGGTGCGCGAACACCTCCCCCGACGCCGTCCCGTAGATCAGCTCGGCGCCAGACTGCACCGGCCGCGTGTTCACCACCTTGTCCAGATGCTGCTTGTCCAGCAGGTTCCCCGTCTGCACGTCCAGGAAGAACGCCTGCGACTCCGACGAGCAGATCAGCCGGTTCCCGTCGCGGATGTTCCCTACGAACTTCGTCAGCGGGTTGGCCAGTTGGTCCGACCAGCGCGTCGCCCCGCTCGCCGCCTCGAGCACCGACACCTGGCTCGACGTCTCCTGCACCACCACCACGTCCCCGAAGATGTCGAAGAACTTCACCTTCGCCCCCGCCGTCATCAGCGGGAATCCCCGCCACGCCAGCCGGTACCCCAGCGTCGCGTACGCCTCGTGGTTCACCTTCAGCGCGTTGGCACGCGCCTGCGCCGACACCAGCCCCCCTTTCCCCGACTGGCACCCGGACCCCAGCGCTCCCAGCCCCGCCAGCGACATCGCCACCGCGCCACGCAGCACCACCCCCAACCTCGATGAGCGTCTAGCCATCCGAACACACCTCCGCGCCAAGGGCGTGCCCCGGCCTGCCCCGCTCCCCGTTCCCGTCTGTCTCGCCCCCAGCCCTGCAAACCACGCGGGGGCAGTATGGAAGACCACGCTCCCCGGGTCAAGCCGCAAGTCGGCCCGCCCAAAGGATTTCCGCCTCCCCCGACTCCCGCCGCGCCCCCAAACCTCGCCCGTCTATCGTTGCCCGATGTTCACCGGCCTCGTCCAGGCTGTCGGCAAGTTCGTCCAGGTCGAGCCGCGCCCCGCCGGCGCTCGCCTCCTCATCGACCCGCTCGACTGGTCCCACACCCCGGCCGCGGGCGACTCCATCTGCGTCAGCGGCTGCTGCCTCACCGTCGCCTCTCCCCCCTCATCCTCCCCCGCCGGCTCCCGCACCCCCCTGGCCTTCGACCTCGTCCACGAGACCCTGCGCCTGACCACCCTCGGCCGCCTCGCCCGTGGCTCGCCCGTCAACCTCGAGCACGCCGTCACCCCCACGACCCTCATGGGCGGCCACGTCGTCCAGGGCCACGTTGACGGCGTCGGCGAGGTGACCCACATCCGTAACGACGGCGAATACCGCCTCCGCATCCTCCCCCCCGGCGGCGCCCGCGGCGGACTCATCCAGTCCATCGTCCCCAAGGGCTCGATCGCCGTCGATGGCGTCTCCCTTACCATCGCATCGGTCGGCGAGGGAACCTTCGAGGTCGCCCTGATCCCCACCACGCTCGAACGCACCACCCTCGGCCGCCTCCGCGCCGGCGACGGCGTCAACCTCGAAACCGACTTGATCGCCAAGACCGTCGTCCACTGGCTCCGCTGCTTCGGCCGGCCCGGCTGAGCATCGGCGGCCCGCTCGCCCTCACACTACATCCACCCCGCCGCACTCCGGGCACCGCCTGTTCGTCGGGCTCAGATTCCCGCGCAGGTCGTACCCGCACCGTACGCAGTGCAGCCCGCACCGCCGCATCAGCCATGCCGTCACCGCCAGCGTTCCCACCGCCGCGCCGGCGCACACGATCGCGCCGTCGCTCATCCATCCGTCCGCAAACGGCAACCCCGCCGCGATCAGAACCACCGAGATCACCCCCGCCGACCCGCCCGCCACGCACCGCCCGAACCATCCGCCTACCCGCCTGTAGAACATCCGCCGCGGCGACGCCAACTGCACAGCGCTCGCCGCCGCCCAGGCCGCCGGGAGCATCAACACCAGCGCCGCCACCGGACCGACGGTTGACGGCCGCGCCGGCGCCCATACAGCCCGATACGACAAGAGCAGCGACAGCGACGGCGCCGAGCCGATCCGCGGCCCAAGCACAATCGACGCCGCGATCACGCAGGCCAGCACCGCGCCATACCCGAGCATGAACCACCGCATTGAACGCCGCTCCTGTTCTCACCGCGCCCCCGCAAGGCCCCCGTCATCGGTCCCGCGAACCGGCTGGCGTGGCGGCTCCCCCGGTGGCGACGCCGGCAACCGAGGCCGAGGACCCAATATGCCCACGAAGTTCATCTGCCCCGGCACCGCTGAGAACGGCGGCGGCGTCACCGCCGCCGGCGCCAACCACGCGCAGATCATCTCGAACGGCTGCACCTGCCGCAGCCGCGCCGCCCGTCCGTCCCGCTCCCCCACCGCCAGCACGTACGTCGC
>JBGPGM010000498.1:0-2525 GCA_041483855.1 Phycisphaerae bacterium
CAGATCAGACCGCCCTTGCCGTACGTCGGGTTGGGCAGCTTTTCCGCGAACAGGAGCTGGTCGATCGACGCACCCACGATGTAGCAGAAGAAGCCCAGGCCGAAGACGCCGAACACGATGCTGGGCACGCCCGCCAGGTTGTTCACCGCAATCCGCACCGCGCTGACGAGCAGCCCCGGCTTGGCGTATTCGCGTAGATACAGCGCCGCCAGCACGCCGAGAGGGACGACCGCCAGCGACATGCCCAGCGTCATCGTCGCCGTGCCGAAGATGGCGGGGAACACGCCCCCCTCGGTGTTGAACTCGCGCGGATCGGCGCTGACGAACTCCCACCAGCGGGACAGGTACACCCCGGCCTTGTCCGCCCACGTCAGCCGGTTGGCCGGGTAGGCCCGGACGATGTCGGCCAGGGGCAGGGCCTTGTCCGTCCCGCTGGCGGTCTCCACCAGCAGGGCGTAGCGGGCGTTCTCGGCCTTGAGCGACTCGATCCGGCTCCGAACCTGCGCGAACCGCGCGTTGAGGTCTGCCTCCAGCGTGCCGGCGGCGGCGCTGGCCTGCGCCCATTGGGGCGAGTCGCGTCCGCTGGCGATCTCGATGCGCCGCAGCGCCAGCCGCGCACCCTCGAGTTGCCGGTTGATCTCGCCGACGGCGTCGATCTCCAGGGCCCGGCGCCGCTGGAGCCGCTCGCGCACCGGCCCGCGGTACTGCTGGAACTTCGCCCACGCCTCCTCGGGCGTGCCCGCCACGGGCGCGCCATCCACCAGGAACGCCCTGGGTATGCCGTAGAATCGGCCCCAGGTGCTGCGCTCGAAGACGATGGCCCACTCGGGGTGGGTCCGACCCTTGACATCCGCATCGTCGACCCAGGTGTAGTGCGTTCCCGTTAGATCGAAGTTGCCCGTCCGGAACATTTCCCGGCGCGCCAGGGCGCCCGCGCCGCTCGCGCCCGCTCCGGGCCGGTACTCTTCCGTGCGGGCCGGCTCGCCCATGAACACCTTGCCGTTCGCCGTCTCGACCCTCACCACGGCGATCGGCCAGAACGTGGCGCCCCCCTGGTACACCACCAGGGCCAGCAGCCCGACGATCATCGCCAGCGAGATCGCCAGGCACCCTCCGGTCAGCCAGACCATGGGCGTGCCCTCGGCCAGCAGCGAGTTCACGCCGCGACGCGAGCGGCGGCGCACCGACTCCTGCGACCGGGTCCGCGTCGGCGCGCGGGGTGCGGGCTCGGGGGATTGGGGCGCGGAGGGCGGAGGGCTCATAGCTGGTACGCCCTCCTGCGGAACCGCTGACGCACGACCTCCGCCACCGTGTTGATCGCGAACGTCATCGCGAACAGCGTCAACGCCGCCAGGAAGAGAGTGCGGAAGTGCGCGCTCCCCTGCACCGCCTCCGGCAGTTCGACCGCGATGTTCGCCGACAGCGTCCGGAAGCCGTTGAAGATGTTCAGGTCCATCACCGGCGTGTTGCCCGCGGCCATGAGCACGATCATGGTCTCTCCCACGGCGCGCCCGAACCCGATCATCACCGCCGAGAAAAGCCCGCTCATCGCGGTGGGGATCACGATCCGCACCGCCGTCTGCCACTGCGTGGCCCCCGCACCCAGCGACGCGGCCCGCAGGTGGTCCGGCACGGCGGCCAGGGCGTCCTCGGAGATCGTGTAGATGATCGGGATGATCGCGAAGCCCATCGCAAAGCCGACGATCAGCGCGTTGCGCTGCACGTACGTGCCCACGAGAGACCCGCGCGCGTCAACGCCCATTGCGTCCAGCAACAACCCCACGCCCACCGCCAGCCCCGCCGTCGCCGCCGCGCCGAGGATGAACTTCACGAGGTCCATCCACGCGGCCTGCGCGGCGGAGCGGTCCGCCCACGCGTGCCGCAGCCACGGGTCCACGATCCGCATGAGCACCAGCGCCACCGCCAGAGCGGACAGCGGCAGCAGCAGCACCGCCCACCCTCCCCAGGCGCCCCCAACCCGCCCATCCAGCCAGGCCCGGAAATCCCCCGCGAACAGCGCCCGCTCCACTACCGGCCCCAGCTGCGCCCCCAGCCCGACGCCCACCGGCAGCACCGCGAGGATGAACCCGAACCGCCAGCGCGACAGGCGAATCGCCGCCCGGCCCGGCAGCAACTGCCAGAAGTACGCCCCGACCACGAACGCGACCGGCACGGTCAGCACGCACGCCAGCACCCGCGCCAGCGATCCCTCGACGAATGGCGCGAACACCAGCCCCGCCAGGAACCCCAGCACCACACTCGGCAGGCCCGCCATCATCTCGATCGTCGGCTTGATCCGCGCGCGGGTGCGCGGCGCGAGGAACTCGCTGGCGTAGATCGCCGCGAGCAACGCGATGGGCACGCCGAAGAGCATCGTGTAGGTCGTCGCCTTGATCGTGCCGAAGACCAGCGGCATCATCCCGAGCTTGGGCTCGAAGTCGTCGGTGCCGCCCGTGGACTGCCATACGTGGCGCGGCCCTTCGTATCCCTCGTACCAGACGGGCAGGAAGAGCGACGACAACGTC
>JBGPGM010000499.1:0-2523 GCA_041483855.1 Phycisphaerae bacterium
ACCCTCCCGTCGGCCCATCGCCATCGCACGCCCTCCGTGACGCTCCCCCGCCGCCGCCATGTTGTACCATCATCACCCGGGGCCGGTGGCGCTTTTTTCAACGGGCTGCTAGTGCTCGCCACTCCGGAATCGGTGGATGCGATCGAAGTCGTCGGAGTGGTGTGCATGGCCTTCACCTCCGCGGCCCTTTCGGGCCGGTCCCGTTCGATCTCCCTCTCCCTCGACCTGCGAGGCACCGAGCCGCCGCAACGCCTCTCATGGAGATACGGCCAACGCACCACAATGGTCCACGACGTTGGCCTTTTTTTCCTCGTATCTTCAAGCGGCAACCGGCCGCACCCGGCAGCCCGGCGCGCCGCGAGTGGGGGTACGGGGAAATCGACGCGCCTTCCCCAGCACCGGCAGACCAGGCACGGGACCAATTTGCTACCTTGAACAGGGGAGGTGCCCGGAGGGGCGACAGGGGTGGCGTCAGGCGCGCCCGGCCTCCGTCAGCGCGATGTCCAGCACCTTGCACAGGAACTCGCAGTCGGCCTTGGTGATGCACATCGGCGGCTTGATGCGCAGGACGTTGCCCGCCAGGCCGCCCTTGCCGATGAGGACGCCCAGGTCCTTGCAGCGCTCGAAGACGGCCGCGCACTTGGCGCCCGATGGCGCCTTGCTCGTCTTATCCTCGACGATCTCCATCCCCAGCATCAGGCCGCGCCCGCGCACGTCGCCGACGATGGCGTGGCGCTGGGCTAGGTCGCGCAGGCCGTCGAGCAGGTGGCCCCCGATGTCCTTGGCGCGCTGCTGGATCTTCTCTTCGAGGATGACGTTGAGCGTGGCCAGGCCCTGGGCCATGCAGACCGGGTTCCCGCCGTACGTGTTGAAGTGGAGGCGCTTGGTCATGGCCTGGGCGATGTCGGGGCGCGTGATGCAGCAGCCGAGCGGGGCGCCGTTGCCGATCCCCTTGGCCATGGTGACGATGTCCGGGACGACGCCGGGCCCGCCGACGGACTCGAATCCCCAGAAGCCATCGCCGGTGCGCCCGAAGCCGGTCTGGACTTCGTCGCAGATGCACAGGCCCCCGGCCGCCCGCACGTGCTTGTACACCTCGGCCAGGTACCCGGGCGGCAGTTCGATCGCCCCGCCGACGCCCAGGATCGGCTCGGCGATGAACGCGGCGACCTGGCCGGGCGTCGCCGAGCGGATCAGGTCCAGGACATCCTCGGCGTACTTCCGGCCGGCGTCGGCGTCGTCGTATCCCCAGGGGCCACGGTACCGGTCGGGGAGGCGCGCGTGGTGGACGCCGAAGCCGTGCGGGATGGGCTGCTTCCAGGTGTGCAGGCCCGAGAGGCCCATGGTGAAGGAGGACATGCCGTGGTAGGCGTTGCGCAGAGCGATGACGTCGAACGCGCCGGTCCTGCAGCGGGCCATCATGACGGCCAGGTCGTTGGCCTCGCCGCCGGAGTTGCAGAAGTAGCACACGCCCTTGTCCAGGCCCGAGCCCTTGGGGAAGGTGGAGGCGAGCCGCTTGGCCAAGAGCGCGATGTTGGGGTGGAGGTAGATCGTGGTGGTGTGCTGGAGGCGTTCGCTCTGCTCGCGCACGGCCGCGACGACCTTGGGGTGGCAGTGCCCGACCGAGACGGTGACGATGCCGGCGAAGGCGTCGAGGTAGCGCCGGCCCTTCTCGTCGAAGAGCCACTGCATGTGGCCCTCGACGATCATGAGGGGGTCTTTGTAGTAGGTGACCAGCGCGGGGGTCAGGAACTCGCGGCGCATGGCGAGGACTTCGTCGCGGCTGGGGCCGGTGTACGGCGCGGGCTTGTGGCCGCAGGGGGGCATGGCGGGGGCGGTGGTGGGCTTGGTCGAGGGTGGGGCGGTCGTGGTCATGGGAGATGATCCGGTGAGAGGGGAATCGGCGGGTCAGTCCGCGCCGGGCGCGAAGAGTTCGAGATGGCCGCACGTTGTGCACCGCAGCGTTGCGACTTGGAGGCGATCGCCTGGTCCGGTCTTGAACGACAGGTCCCACCACGACTTCTTCGGCGTTCCTCGAATCCACTCAAGCACTCGTTCTGGACCAATGTGTGACGAGACGGTGAAGGTTGAGTCGACGAGCAGACCGAACTCCATCCGCGAGGAGCACTTCGAACAGGTCGTGGAGGGAGGGGGTGAAGTTGTCATGGGGTCATCTTTGAGATGGGGCAACGGAGACACGATCGTACCATCGTCCCGCGCCATCCAGTACCCCGCCACGGTTTCAACCGATCCGCGGTGCGGGCTTGGCCCGTCCGAGCATCAGCGGATAGTAGATGACCACCGCCAGCGCCAGGCCGATGAACCACGCGTAGCCGTAGATCGAGTCGAAGATCTCGGGGAAGATCGGGATAACGGCGGGGTTGGCGGCCGCGGCGGCGTGCGTGCGGTTCGTCGCGGCGTTGATGAACCCCGGCAGGTTGGGCGCCACGGCCAGGACGAGCGTGGCGACGGCCAGCCAGTTGACGCCGCGGTGGATGCCGACGGGGTCGTAGAGGGCCAGGG
>JBGPGM010000500.1:0-2520 GCA_041483855.1 Phycisphaerae bacterium
GACCTCCAGGGCCTCGCCCAGCCGCAGGCCGGCGCGGTAGAGCAGGGCGATCAGGGCGCGGTTGCGCACGCCGGTGAGCCACGAGCCGCACGCGGCCAGCAGCGCCAGCACCTCGGCGTCGGTCAGCACCTCGGGCGGCCAGCGCCGGCGGGGGCGCTTCCTCTTCCCCGCCCCCCGGTTGGTTCGAGCGTGCATGATTGGGTCCCTCCGGGTCTGAAGTTACGTTCCGCACGCAACCCGCAACCCTCAGGTACCTCGGGCGGGGGCATCAAGCAAGGGTGAACGCTTCCCGCTGCGTCGCGACGGCGCGGGCACAAGGAAGTAGAATCGCAGCACGGTCAGCCCGATGGTCGGCAACATTCGGCGGTGCCCTTCCGCCCGTCCTACCTCGATCGGTGCCATCGGTGCCATTACCACGCAGGAAAGAAAGGCCCCCGCCACCGGGGCGGGGGCCCTCCGTCGAACTTTCCACGCCGCGGACCGCCGGTGTCCGCTCATGCGGACTCAACAGCCGGGAGGCGGCGTGAAGAAGCACGTCAGGAAGTCGAAGAAGTCTTGGCTGTTGGTCACGCCGTCATTGTTGAAGTCCGCATTGCCCGCGAAGAACGACGTCAGGAAGTCGAAGAAGTCCTGGCTGTTCAGGTGGGTGTCGTGGTTCCAGTCGCAGGGGCACGTCGAGGGGCAGATACCGGGGGTGGAGCAGGAGGTGCTCAGGCCCTGGAAGGTGCCGCCGGCCGCGGTGCAGGCGCTGATCGTGAGTTGCTGGCAGCCGGAGGTGGTGCAGCAGGCGCCGGGCTCGCACTCGTCGATGATGCCGTTGTGGTTCACGTCGAGGGAGGGGTCGGCGAGGATGTCGCAGGCGTCGGCGCGGCCGTTGCCGTTGCAGTCGGTCCCCTGGAGCGTGCGGGGAATGATCTTGAAGACCTGGCCGGTCTGGTCCACGATGTAGATCTCGCCGAAGGCGTCTTCGCCGAAGGACGTGATGAAGTGGATGGCCTGCGTGCCGGGCGGATGGAGTTCGGCGGTGCGGTCGGTGAGGTTGGTGACCACGCCGTTGACGTATTGGAGGCTGGTGATCGTCGAGAGGCAGAAGTCGCCGTAGAAGTAGGTGCCGTGGAGGCTCGGGATTGCGCAGCCGCGGTAGACGTAGCCGCCGGCGATGGCGCAGCCGACGGAGTGGTCGTACTCGGTGATGTCGGGGATGTAGGCGGATTGGGGGAGGCAGCCGGTGGTGTTGAAGGGGTGGTTGCCCTCGTAGCAGCGCCAGCCGTAGTTGCGCCCGCCGTAGTAGCCGGGGTCGCCGGGGTTGGCGGTGGGGTTGTTGGCCGGTTGGAAGTCGACTTCCTCCCAGGAGTTCTCGCCGACGTCGGCGATGAAGAGGTCGCCGGTGGCGCGGTCGAAGGAGTCGCGCCAGGGGTTGCGCAGGCCCAGGGCCCAGATCTCGGGGCTGGCGTTGGGGTTGCCGACGAAGGGGTTGGTGGCGGGGACGCCGTAGAACGGCGGGTCGATGGCGGTGGAGACGTTGAGGCGGAGGATCTTGCCGAGGAGGGTGTTGGTGCTCTGGGCGTTGTTGGGCGAATCGCCGATGAGGCCGCCATCGCCGGTGGCGACGTAGAGGTAGCCGTCGGGTCCGAAGCCGATCCAGCCGCCGTTGTGGGCGCTGGAGCCGGGATGGGGGATGGTCAGGAGGGTCCGCGCGCTGGTAGTGTTGGCGGTGACGGCGTTGGCGTAGTCCGGGCCGTTGGCCTGGTAGCGGACGATGGTGTTGTCGCCGGAGGCGTTGGTGTAGTAGACCCAGAAGTAGCCGTTGGAGAGGTAGTTCGGGTGGAAAGCCAGGCCGAGGAGGCCCTGTTCCGTTCCCGAGGCGACGGGGCTGATCGAAAGGAATGGGAGCAGGTTGACCGAGTTATCGGCGAGGTTGATGATCTTGATGCGCCCGGTCGAGCCGGACCTCTGTTCGACCACGAAGATTCGCGCGAAGTCGCCCGGGGGAGCGGTGACATAGAGGGGGCTGGTGAGGCCTGAGGCGATGCGGGTCGTGGTCAGGGTCGGCTGCGCGTGAGCAGGGCACACTGCACAGGCCATAACAAGGGCGGGCGCGGCGGCGGCCGAGCGCGCGAGTCGGCGCACGACGCCGATGGTTCGTTGGATCGGACTGTGCCTGGACCTCATCCTCAGACTCCGGTTGGACTGGGCGCATCGATGCAGAGGGGCGGCGCGGTGGGCGCGAGATGGTTCGTGGGCCGACGTGGACTCGGGGACGGGTGTGACCCGAATGATGTCCGGCCGCGGGACCGATGTGGTTCGACCGTGCATCCATATCGGACACTTCTTGGCGTCACCGAACCGCGGTGTCGAGGTTCGGAGTACGTAAGCAGGGATGGGACGTCGGAGGCTTGGCACGGGCGCGGGGGCTGGGGGTTGCGGCTGTCGATTCCCCCTATTTCCCCCACCTTGCCAGGGTTTGGGGCGTTTGAGGCTTGCTCCTGGCGCATCGTCTGGAACCTTGAGATGTCGAAC
>JBGPGM010000501.1:0-2519 GCA_041483855.1 Phycisphaerae bacterium
CAAGTAGACGTACTCGCCACCGGCCTCGGGGAACATCGCCCCGAGCTCCGCGAAGGTCAACGCTCCCGCCAGCGAGAGCAGGCCGGCGGCCACCCACGCCGCCATCACCAGGGCGGGGGTCCCCACGTCCTGGGTCATCACCGCGGTCTTCAGGAACACGCCGGACCCGATGACCGTGCCCACCACGAGGGCGGTCGTGTCGGTCGCGGTCAGGCCCCGGACCAGCTGTCTCTTCTGCTCGTCCATGCGGGGACGATACTCCAGTGTTGGCGTCGTCATGAGCCGACCCGTTTGGCTCAATCGTATAATGCGCCCCCGTGATGGCGACCGCTGCGGGCACCGGCGTCCCCGTCATCGACGTGTCGGCCCTCGTGGCCGGGACCCCGGCCCGACCGGCGGTGGCGGCGGAGATCGGCCAGGCGTGCCGCGACCAGGGCTTCTTCTACGTGATGGGCCACGGCGTGGACCCGGAGACCGTCGCTCGGCTCGTCGACGCGAGCCGCCGCTTCTTCGCCCTCGACCAGGCCACGAAGATGCAGTGGCGCATGTCTCTGGGCGGGCGGGCCTGGCGCGGCTACTTCCCCGCCGGAGGCGAGCTGACCTCGGGCCGGCCCGACTGGAAGGAAGGCCTCTACCTCGGCTCGGAGCTGCCCGATCACCACCCGCTGGTGCGGGCCCGCACGCCCCTCCACGGCCGCAATGTGTTCCCGACCCTGCCCGGGTTTCGCGAGGCGGTGCTGGCTTACCTCGACGCGCTGACACGCCTCGGGCACACTCTCATGGAGGGCATCGCCCTCAGCCTGGGTCTCGATGCGACCTACTTCGCCGACCGCTACACCGCCGACCCCCTGATCCTGTTTCGCATCTTCAACTACCCGTCGCGCCCCGCGCCCGGGGGGCAGGACGTGCAGTGGGGCGTGGGCGAGCACTCCGACTACGGCCTTCTGACCATCCTCTGGCAGGACGACGTGGGCGGCCTCCAGGTGAAGACCCGCGAGGGCTGGGTCGAGGCGCCGCCCGTGCCCCAGTCCTTCGTCTGCAACATCGGCGACATGCTCGACCGCATGACCGGCGGGCTCTACCGCTCCACTCCGCACCGCGTCGCCCTCAACACGTCGGGGCGCGATCGCCTGTCGATGCCCTTCTTCTTCGACCCGCACTTCGAGGCGCGGGTGCGTCCGATCGGGGGTCTGACCGAGTCCGCGGCGGCGCAGGACCGCGCTGCCCGCTGGGACGGCGCGAACATCCACGCCTTCGACGGGACCTACGGCGACTACCTGCTGGGCAAGGTGTCGAAGGTCTTCCCCGAGCTGCGCCGCGAGGTGCTCTAACGGCCCCGCTCATCCTCAATCGGTGCGGCTGGCGGATCTCGGACTGAGCCGGTGGCTCGCGCCGTATCGCGAGATCGAGGCTGGTTTTCACCCGTCCTCGGGCCGCCAGGTGCGATACGCGGTCATGGCCCTCCTCCGCTCTTCGAACGAGGCCGGGAAAGCCTAGGGCAGGAAGCCGTAGCGCACGGCCCATTCCTGTCGCGATGCGATCTCGACGGTGCCTTCCACCACCGCGTCCATGTTGGCGATCGTCAGCGGCGTGCCGCACACGTCGTCCGGCTGGTCGAACACGAGGTCGACCGCCGTCGTCTGGCCCGCCCCGAGCTCGTAGGGTCCCGTAGAGGCGGTGAGGCACGCGATCTTCCTGGTGTCGTGCAGGTACGCTCTCATGAAAAGCACGTGGCCGCCCGCCGCCGATTGCACGTTGAACGTCATCCGCACCCGCCCCGCGCAGCCGCTGATGCGCGGCCCGCACCCGGACACCGTGGAGCCCGGCATCGGCTGGGCGCTCACGAACGCGATCCGCGTGGGTCCGCTTCCCGCTCCAGGAAGCACCGTCGCGCTCGCATCCGGCGTTGGCGTCGGCGTGGGGCTCGGCGGCGGGGGGACGTAGCTGCCGCACGCGGGCAGCGCCGCCAGCGCCACCGCCCCCAGCA
This sequence comes from Phycisphaerae bacterium, assembly GCA_041483855.1. Taxonomy (GTDB): domain Bacteria; phylum Planctomycetota; class Phycisphaerae; order Phycisphaerales; family UBA1924; genus JBGPGM01. The sequence continues at coordinate 1,988 of JBGPGM010000501.1, forward strand.
AACGCATCCTCGCGGTCAGGGCCGCACGGCATGCGAGAGTGCGGGTGCCGCGACTCATGAGGTCCAGAAACGCATCCGACGCTCCTCGACATCTCTCTGGCGGGGTCGATGCAGAGACTACCCGCTTCGCGGGGCGAGGGTCAATATCGAAGGTGGTTGTGCCCAGCCGGCCAGGATCTGCCGGCCCTCGTCGTCCACCGGCACACGGACCACCTCTCGGGTCGGCGGCTTTTCCTGCTCCGGCGGGCTCAGGCCCAAGTGGTCGAGGATGCGCTTGATCGACTCGGCGGCCTGTCGGAAGGTCGCCCGCTGCGCCGCGGCGGACGCGGCCGAGCGGTGCGCGGCGGCGCCCTCAACGCGACCTTTGGTCGCCCCGCAAACTAGTGGTTCGAGCTAGTCCAGCTAACTTGTTGCCTGGAGTTGGTGGAGCTGACGGGGATCGAACCCGTGACCTCGTGAATGCCATTCACGCGCGCTCCCAGCTGCGCTACAGCCCCACGGGTAAAGTCTGATCGTAGCAGTTGGGGCGCCG
>JBGPGM010000502.1:0-2512 GCA_041483855.1 Phycisphaerae bacterium
AGGCCGAGCTCGAGGGCATCCCGTCCGCCTCGTCGATCAGGAACCCCGAGAGGTGGGGGAGCTCGGCGAGCAGCGCCCTGAGCCGCGCGATCATCTCGTCGTCGGTGAACGACCGGTTCCGCTCCTGGATGATGCCGCGGGCGGTAAAGAAGGATCCGGGGTCGACGATCGCCTCGAAGGCCCCGTCGGCCCGCACCCACATGTCGGGCGGGTTACGCACCCGCTTCTTCTTGAGCTTGAACGAGACGCGGTTGAAGACGTTGTTGCCGATGTATTTCTCGTTGACGAGGATCTGGCGGACCATCCCGCGGCTCCAGGGCCGCTGGCAGCCGCTCGGGGTGCCCGCGGCCTCCAGGGCCTGCGCGATGGTCCGCTCGGTCTTGCCCTCGCTGACGAACATCTTGTAGATGCCGCGGACGGTGCCGATCTCCGCCTCGGGCCCGGGCACGAGGACCACCCGGTCGGTCTGCAGACTCTTCTGCTCGCCGCGCTTGAGCAGTCCCTTGGGCGCGCCGCTCTGATCCAGCAGCATGCGGCGCAAGCCGTACCCGGCGGGTCCGCCCTGGCGGAAGCCCAGCTCGATCAGCCGGCACTGGCCCTGGAAGACCTTGTTGGACAGCTCCCGGCTGTACTCGCCCGCCATCGCTCGCTTCACGCCCTTGATGATCGTCGAGACCGGGCTGCCGTCGTTGACGAACTGCTCCGCGCAGTACTCGACGTGGATGCCGGCGCGCTTGCAGGAGTACTCGTAGTACGCGCTCTCGTCGGAGTCCTGGAACCGGCCCCAGCGGCTCACGTCGTAGACCAGGATGGCCGCGAACGCGGCCTGGCCGCTCTGTACGTCGGCGAGCAGCTGCCGCAGCGCATCGCGGCCCTCGATCCGCAGCCCGCTCTTGCCGTCGTCGGCGTAGGTCTTGACGATCTCGTACCCCCGCGCGGCGGCGTACTCGGCGATCGCGTCGCGCTGGTTCTGCGTCGAATACTGCTGGTGCTCCGTCGACATGCGGACGTACTGCGCCGCGGCGACCTTGGGCTTGGTCGTGGCGTCGGGGACAGCGGCGGGCGGTGACTCGGACATGGTTCTTCTCCGTGGGGCCGGTTCGGGGATGGCCCGAGTGGGGTCCCGGGGGACGGGGGGGTGCTCGGCTGCAAACGGTGGAGGCGATGCCGGCATGGTCCGGACATTGTGACAGCGCGCTGTCGGACGGCGATCGGATTTGGATCGGATTGCTGTCGGATTTTGCGTTCAGCGCCGCGAGAGCATCAGGCCGTACCGGCCCTGGTTGCGGCCATCGATCAGGGCCGCCAGGTCCGCCATGCCCACCGCCGTGAGCTTGGCGCGCAGCTCACAGACGGCGCTGCGGACGGCCGAACGCGACCGCCGTCCGACCCAGATCTCGGCCATGAGCTGTTCGACGCGGATGTAGTGGTCCGGCCGCTGGGCGAGCCGGTCGATCAGGCGGAAGGGGATCGTGTACCCCAGGTAGCACTCCCTGCCCGCCCAGCCGATGGTGAGCGTGTCACGGTCGACCCGCAGCAGGACTTCGTCGGGCGCCTGTCTGCTGGCTCCCGGGCTGGCTGACGCGAGCGCGATCGTCGCGTCCTGCAACTGGGCAAGCCCGGCGCAGAGCTCGTCGGTGTGCCGGAGCACGGTCAGCAGGCTGGAGCGGAGGGACTTGGCTGCTCGGGCGAGACGGTCGGCTTGGGTGGTGCGCATGCCAACGTTGCGGGGCACCCACCCCCGTGATCCAGGGAACGTCGGTCTCACCGCCGGCGCGGCCGTGGCCCGGCTGGTCGGGAATCCGGGCCGATCGGCTGGCAGGTACCGCAGCACCCGGCGCTGGCCCGTCACCCGCGGCGTGAGGCCGCCGCGCGGCGATCCGCGGCGAAAACCCCCTTCTTGACGTTGCTGGTTCGCACGGCGGACTGCGTATAGGAGCGCAGAGCATCGCCCGCGGGAGGTGAACCGATGCGACGTGGTCAAGCCGACGGTCCGGGGCCAACTGATCACCCTCCTCCGCCACAGGGCACTGGGCCGGTGAAAGGCTGCGAAGGCCGCGCCCAACGGGATCACGCGCCGCCAGCGGGAGCGCCGGCTCCGTCAATCCGGCTGACCGTGGCGCAGGCCCGGGAGTTGGCACGCGTGCTTCTTGACGAGCCGCCGGCGAGCCCGGGAGCGGAGCGGCCGGAGCCGGACCGGCACGAGGGCGGAAATACGACGGGCTGACGGCGGCCCAGGCGCGAGCCCTGGCACGGGTGCTGCCGGATGAGCCCCCGGGGGGAGGGGGGGGCGAGCCCCGGCGCCGACGCGGCCGAGCCGGATTCCTGTGCGACAGGAAACCACTCGGCCGGCGGCGGCGTGTGACCACACGCCCCCCCACCCCCAACCCACCACGTTCGGGGCAGGGCGGGGCACGCCACCGGCCCGGACGGGCCCCTGAGTGCGGTCGAGCTGGTTAGGGGCCGCTAGAGCACCGGCGCGTCCGGACGGGGTGCGCACCGCATGCCACAG